>NZ_JFHM01000002.1:0-106076 GCF_003664935.1 Mesotoga sp. H07pep.5.4 | reverse complement strand
CTTCATCTTGATCGTGCAGCAGTATTATAGAATAGTGTGTCGATTTCTTTCTGTAGGGGCGAACGGCTGTTCGCCCACGAGAGCTGATAAGGAAACAAGAGCAGCGGTTTCACAGATAGAAGATCCAGATCCTGTGCAGAAGCGCTCACAGGATGACGGCCATTCTATTTTCACGTCACTCAACTTCTTGTTGTTTTTCTGAGTGATTAGCCTACAGCGTTTCAAACAAGCGGTTCCTCCAGCGATAAGGGTCTTCATCTTGATCGTGCAGCAGTATTATAGAATAGTGTGTCGATTTCTTTCTGTAGGGGCGAACGGCTGTTCGCCCAAAAGAGCACTGATGAGGGAACCGAATAGGGGACCGACGAGCTCCTGACCGTCTGTCCCCGTCTATTCGTAAGTCCCTCATTGCGTCTTCCCGAATCTGATGTACCTCTGCACAAATCAATCCCTTTTTTTCTAGCTCTTCATGACCCGGTTTTGATAACCCGTTCTAGTTAACCCGCATCTTATCACCCGCTCTTTACGCTTTTGTCGGAGAACGGTTGACCGTTGACGGCTAATGATTATCAACTCTCTCTTCTTCTCGCGAGCGGAGCGAGCGTCTCGACATTACATTTTCTCGCTTAATCTTATCCAAGGATGGCTCTTCACAGCGATCAGCGTCTTCTAGCCAGCGTTCAGCGGATCTTGTGGCCCGCGAAGTGGAACTGGCCTGCGTCAGCAGACTGGCGAACTTAATCATCCCACAGAATCCTTCCAAAATGGTAATATATAGTAAGCAAATCTAACAAAGAAGGTCTTCCGGTTGAGAAAGAGAATCGTATTACTGCTGACTTATACATTCATTACCACGATAACCATCTCTATGTATCGTGTTGTCTATAATCTTTATCTGAGAGAAATCGGTTTCTCCAATGCCCTAATTGGCAACGTTACTTCTGCTCAACTGTGGGGCTCGGCGATCATTGGATTGCTCACAGCTGTTCTCGCGGATACTATTGGAAAGAAGAAGATCCTCTTTCTCTCTGCGGTCGTCGTTCCTGTTTCCGGAATAGCGCTAGCCTTTGTTGTCGACCCGACATTCATTCTCGTTTTGTCATTCATCAAAGGTGGTTTCACGGTAACTGCCTTTACAGTCGTAATGGCGACAATGACAAGCATAACAAAGACGGGAAACAGGGCAAGGGTCTTCGGTCTGAATTTCGGGATCAATATGGCAAGCGGAGTTATTGGTAATTTCATTGGCGGAGCCTTTGGAGATCTCTTTGGTCTTCAAACAACTCTGATAATCTCTATGGTCGCCCATCTGCCGGCAATCATACCTGTCATAAAGCTCGAAATGACGGAATCGAGATCCAGGTTGAAGGAACTCTTCAACTTTTCGGGGCTTCAGCCCGACCAGAGAAAGGTGCTTACCTACTACTTCATATCCACGGCAACTGTGGGTTTCGGAGCAGGGCTCTTCATTCACTTTGGAAATCTGATATTCAAAGACCTGTTTAACATGTCTGCAACCGGGATAGGAATAGCTTTGTCAATTGCGCAGCTTGGAACTGCAGCCGGCTCCACACTCTCGCACAAGCTGGGTAAACGCTTTGGAGCACTGAAGTTCAACCTGACAATGCAGTTGCTTGTTATCCCATTGATGCTCTCTCTAGTGATTGTGAGAGAGCCGATTCTTTTTACGATACTCTATGCCTTCAGATTCGTCTTCATGAACATAACCAACCCGATAATGACGTCAATAATATTTTCGTATGTTCCAGATTCGAAGCTATCAACAGTATCGGGAATCAACGGCTTTCTGAACAATACTGTCCGGGCCGTAGCTGCGATGATCTTCGGGTTAATAGTCGGTACTTCTATCAGCGGTTATACCGAGTTGTTTTTGCTGAGTACAGCGTTTTATGTGGCAAATGCTTTCATAATCTTCCTGTTCTACAGGGATTTCAAGAATGAACCGAGAGTTCTGGAACTGTATGATTCGAAGAGAACTGGGTGAAGTGCCGTTGTGGGTTGTCGGTTGTGGGTTGTAGGTGAAAACCAGAGCCATTGACGAGAGTTCTTCGAAGATCAATTATTATCTACGGTTCTTGGTTCTCATAATCTACCCCGAGGATCTCGTCATTACCCATAAGTCATGGAGCTAATGGGAAATAATATCATACTCCTTTCTCTCTCGACAATATACGCCGCATTTGGCTTCTGATATTTCTGATCCTAAATCCTCCCTTGAGGGAGCTTATCATTACCCATAAGTCAGGAAGTTTAAGACCATAAATGCGCTGGTTCTTGAGTGAATGCTGTGGTTGACTCCTAATGATCTTTATCTTAAATCCTCCCTCGAGGAAGGAGGGCCACGTAGTGGCGGAGGGTGTGCACTATAATGGTCTGCACAGTTTTGTGCGCCGAGATTCTGAGCAGGATCATCTCAGAATGACTTGACCGAGGGGAATAGCGACTACCCGAGTTACTCAAATCAACTTCTTACTCAATCATCTTGTGGAGTCTGCTCCAATGAGCCTGCCCTGAAATGCTCCTGTTCAGGGTTTCTGCGCAAGTCCTAAGTCTATGGTCTATCAGACCGACACTTTTGCTCCGCTATCATAACTCTTTCGGGCGAACAGCCGTTCGCCCCTACAAAAGAATTGCATAATCGTCTGGAATTGTCATCTGGTAGCATTTCGAATAGGGGACTGACGGGCTACTGACGTCTGTCCCCGTCTATTCCGAGAACTGATAACCCCAGACCCGGTTCTCCGTATGTGAGGTCCCTCTTTTCGCGTGGTTCTCTTTCGGGCGAACAGCCGTTCGCCCCTACAAAAGAACTGCATAATCGTCTGGAATTGTCATCCCGTAGCATTTCGAACAGGGGACTGACGAGCTCCTGACGTCTGTCCCCGTCTATTCCGCTAGAACCGACAACCCCAGACCCGGTTCTCCGTATGTGAGGTCCCTCTTTTCGCGTGGTTCTCTTTCGGGCGAACAGCCGTTCGCCCCTACAAAAGATTCGCATAATCGTCTGAAATTGCCATCTGGTAACAGTTTATCGTAAGTCCCTCATTGCGTCTTCCCGATGCTGACGGTTGACAGTAAGTGATTATAAACTCTCGTCTTCTCGCGAGCGGAGCGAGCGTCTCGACATGCTCTTTCTCGATTCATTGGCTATTCTGACGGCAAAGCGTGCCTCACTTCCACTGACGCTATTCACCGAATGTGAGTCCCACTTTTGCTCATTCAGTGAATCTCGTGTCGTTTAGTTTCTAATCTGCTCTTTCTAGTCTCTTATCTTCTTATGGAAATGACAGGCCGGGATAGCGGAAACCAGTTTCACCCTTTTTCCCTCAATAGTGAAACTAACTTCAATGATTTTTGCCTAACAGCAAAGACAGCATGTCCTCAAGATATCCAAGGCTTTTGAGATGTTATAACTATCAATCGCGAAGGGTTTCTCTTTCCCCTTGCTAGTAAGTTTCACATCGATTCATTATGCTTCTCTTGAGATTGTGAGTCACCAACTCATTAAATAAGGAAACGAAGAAAGTTTGTCATGCAACTCCCGAAAGGCAAATCGATAGATGGTTATAGAGACTAACGCTTCGAAAAAGGAACAAATCCCGCTTGATTCTGGCATAAGCTTGCTTTAGAATATCTGTTACTGAAACCACCAATTATTAGGAGGGGTATAATGAAAAACAGAAAAAGAGGATTTTCTCTGGTTGAACTACTCATCGTTCTCGCAGTTATCGCTGCATTGATCGCTACAATCACTCCGGTTGCAATGAATGCTATCAGGAAGTCACAAGCAACAAAGGTCGCACAGAATATTAAAACACTGGCAAGTGCGTTTGAGAACTATGTTTACGTGAACGATGGTGTACCATCACTTTCCCAAATAGGAAGGGACATTGATGACACAAAGTATTCAGTTTACTATTACACTCCTACCAGCGGTGTTTACAATGTGGCAGTTGTGACAACAGAGGATGCTTTCACAGAAACAGTTCAACAAATGCTTCAAGACGTGAGTTTCGGTACGTTCACAAAAGGATCATACGCAACCATTGTTGGTGCAAGTGATCTTGCTGGTTCTGCAAAATTCTATTATACGTTCACTTTCGACAAGTACTGATTCCTTACAATGCTTATTTCCAGCCCTCTTCGGAGGGCTTTTATTTTTTCAAGAGAGTATCTAAGGGAGATTTTGATTGACTGATTTGCACTCCCAAGACGAATATTTAGTTTAAAACGCTTCTATATTGTTTGAAACCATTTCCACATAATCTGTGCTTTTCAGCAAGTTGCTCTAAGACAGCTCGCATCAATAGCAAACGAATGATATAATTTTCGAAAGGACTTTTCGGGATGTTTAATGAGGGAGCTCTGCATACGCACAGTTTTTCTTAATCCGATTGGCATAGTGTTAGTCCGCCGGGGAAATGATATGCGAGACGAGGAAATGAGCAGATCATCTGGTTTTGAAGAGGTAAGTCAGAGAATTCAGTCAACGCGCATGAAAAGAAGTGAAGGCTCTACAGTAGATCTAGTCTGCAAAATATCAAGTATTGTAAACCACTGCAGCGACCGTAATAAGCTGTCTGAAAGAATACGAGATAGTCTTATGGAAACGCGCGGTTATCTCGATGCGAAAATCTTCTTTAGCGATGAGATCATTTATTATGTGGATTCGAGCAGTCAGATAGTTAATCATTCATACGATTATTCTCCGACCGAAAATATACCTGCTTGCGCCCGCGATTTTCTGAAGAGCGACAAACTACTCTCAATCGATTCTGCCTGTAAAGAACACGACTGCCCACTTAAGTCATCGAAATTGGAGAACGAGCATAGGTTCTCATTCAAACTGGAAACAGAAGAGAAGACCTATGGGGTCCTCTGCGTTAATACTTTGGAGCATTTGGCAATGGACAGTGAAGAGTTTCAGCTTCTGAAATGGATTTCAAGCGAAATCGCATATGCTCTAAAGAGAATCGAAAGAGAGGATTATCTAAAGACTGCGAAGGGAGAGCTTCAGAAAAGCAAGAAGAGTCTAAGAAATCTGTTCAACGAGAATTTAGCAGTTATGATCGTTCTCGATCCAGAAACTCGAAGATTCTTGAACGCCAACGATGCCGCTCTGAATTTCTACGGCTGGGATAAGGAAACTCTTCTGTCGAAACGCATTGAAGATGTAAATACTCTTCCTGCGGAAACACTTGCCGAAGAAATGAAGAAGGCTTTCAATAGGGAAAAGATAAAGTTCGATTTCAAACATAGACTTGCAGACGGCTCTGTGAAAGACGTAGAGGTATTCAGCAAGAGGGTGGAAATAGATGGACATGATCGAATACTTTCGATTATCCACGACGTGACGGATCGAAAGGTTGCCGAGAGGGAACTTCAAAGAACCGTGGAAGAACTGAAAAAGATTACTCTTACCGTCATTAACGCGCTTGAAGTGACTATGAATCTGCGGGATCCTTACACCGCGGGTCACCAGGCAAGGGTAACCGCACTGGCAATGGCAATAGCCGAGAGACTGTCTCTCGATGAAGAGAGACTGGATGCGCTTCGTTTCGCTTCGATGATCCACGACGTCGGAAAGATAAAGGTTCCGTCGGAGATTCTGAACAAACCGGGAAAGCTGAACAGGCTTGAGTTCGCAATGATCAAGGAACATCCTCTGGTTGGCAGAAATCTCTTCACGGAAGTTGATTTCAAAGTTCCCATATCGGAAATCATCTACCAGCATCATGAACGTTTTTGAGAAACCGTGGTACGTGGTAGCAGGTAGGCGGTTCGTAAGAACAAGAGAAACTGGTTGACCGTTGAAAGGTTCTCCGTTCTCAGAAAAGAACGGTTACAAGTTCCAAGTTGTGAGTTGCATGTGCGAGTAAATTCGATCCAAACGGATGTAGGGGCGTGCGGCGGCACGCCCGCTATTAAGGATCAATCTTCCCAAGGATAGAGATCGTCCTCTTCAATAGTTGAACGAACCAAATTATAGCCAGAAGCATACCAGAATGACCTGAAGGGCTGTCATCCCGAACTTGTTTCGGGATCTGCTCTTCTGAAGACGTGGTTATGAATGGCAGGTAGGGGGTTGAAAAGAACGGAATAAGACGCAAGGCGCCGAAAAGCATCGGCGGACGCAAGGCTGGGAAGAACATCCCAGGTCGCAATGCTGGCAAAGATCGCACCAGGACGCAGTGCCCGCTTCGCGGGGAAAGAGCCGATTTTCGCTTTTGAGATAACTCGTGCGTTGAGAAGAGCAGTTCCAAGTTGTGAATTGCATGTGCGAGTAAATTCGATCCAAACGGATGTAGGGGCGTGCGGCGGGACGCCCGCTATCAATAATGATCAATCTTCCCAAGGGTATAGATCGTCCTCTTCAATAGTTGAACGAACCTGACTTGTCTTTCTGTTGGGATTCTCTCTGTCTATCTGCCATCTCAAGGGGTTATTCTCAATGTACTCACGAATTCGATTCAGTTCTTTCTCGCTGCGGATGACATGTTCATAGTAATTTCGTTGCCAAATAGATTTCCCGGGTGTGCCGCGCAGTTTGTTCGCTCGAACCGTTACAGCTGCTTTGAAGCCTGAGACGAAAGAACCAATCGCCTTTGGTTTCATAGTTCTTCTTTCTGCTTCCAAACAGTTGCTTACAATCTCCCTTTCGCCTCCATGTATCGCTACAATCCCGTGCAGGTGATTTGGCATTATCACAAACGCATCTACTTCGATTTCCTTTCTGACTTCTGCAGATCTTAGCCACTCTTCAACAACGATTTTGCCAATGCTACTCAAGATTACTCTGCCATCAACCATGGCTCCCAACAAACATTGCCTACGATGCGTACATATTGTCAAGAAATATGCTCCGGTTCTAGAATAATCATACTCCTTCAGTCTAATTGACCGCCTTTTGACAAGTCTTTCATTGTGTTCCAAAACGCAACCCTCCGAGATCTTTTTGCGCTCACGGGCGAACAGCCGTTCGCCCCTACAAAAGGAAATCGACACACTATTCTATAATACCGCTGCACGATTAAGAACGAAGACCCTTATCGCTGGGAGAACCCCTTGTTTGAAACGTTTTAGGCTTATCGCTCAGAAAAACAATAAGAACGACATCTTAAGTCACTCATACCGACCCCTTACTTTGTTATCCTCGTGCTTCTGCACAGGACCTGGGTGTATTATCTGTGAAACTGCCGCTCTTGTTCCCTTAACAGTACTCTTTTGGGCGAACAGCCGTTCGCCCCTACAAAAGGAAATCGACACACTATTCATAATACCGCTGCACGATTAAGAACGAAGACCCTTATCGCTGGAAGAACCGCTTATTTGAAACGTTTTAGGCTTATCGCTCAGAAAAACAATAAGAACGACAACCCAAGTCACTCATACCGACCCCTTACTTTGTTATCCTCGTGCTTCTGCACAGGACCTGGGTCTATGGTCTATCAGACCGTTACTTTTGTTCCGCTATCATTACTCTTTTGGGCGAACAGCCGTTCGCCCCTACAGAAAGAAATCGACACACTATTCTATAATACCGCTGCACGATTAAGAACGAGGACCCTTATCGCTGGAAAAACCGCTTGTTTGAAACGATGTAGGCTTATCGCTCAGAAAAACAATAAGAAATGCATGATTCTGAATCGGATCACAGATCAAGAGTATCGTCTACCGGCTCTTCACTTTCTTCCTGGCGCGGAAGCGCCAGCATCACTTCCTGCGGTAGTACCATATCTTTTTCTCCTCTTGCTCGAAGTGCAGAGAATCGTTTACGGTGAATCTGCAAATGTCTCCCGCCGAAGGCGAGACTGGCTTCTATTGGATTAGATGGGGACGTCAGGAGCTCGTCAGTCACCTGTGGCTCTTGTTTCCTAATCAGTACTCTTTTGGGCGAACAGCCGTTCGCCCCTACAAAAGAACTGCTTAATCGTCCGGAATTGTCATCTGGTAGCAGTTTATCATAAGTCCCTCACTGCGTCTTCCCAAAGCAAATGTGCCTTTGCACAAATCAAAACCTTTTTTCGAGTTTTCACAACCCGGTTTTGATAACCCGTTCTTGCTAACCCGCTTCTTATAACCCGCTCTTTACGCTTTGTCAGAGGACGGTAGACCGTTGACGGTCAATGATTATAACTCTCGTCTTCTAGCAAGCGATCAGCGGCTCTTTGCCCGCGCAGCACGACTGGCTTCAAATCGCCTCCTGCCGAAGGCAGCATTGCGACCTGGGCTGTTCTTGCCCAGCCTTGCGTCCCGGCATGTTCTTCGCCGGCATTGCGACCGCCGATACTTTTCGGCGCCTTGCGTCTGATTATAGTAACATCACTTCCCCGCAAAGCGGGCCTCACTTCCGCCGACGATCTTCAGCGCATTTCAATCCTTATTTGCACCTGACAAAGCGGAAAGTCTATCGGTTTCGTCTATCTTCTTTCCTTCCTCGTCAACCGCGCAGGACTGGCCGTCGACTATCGCGGTCCTGACGGCGCCTTTGGCGACCGACATTTTGCTGAGTCCAGGCGCATCAAGAATTCCCGTCTTTACGGCCGTGTATATTGTCTCGGGCGAGGTGAGCTCACCCGTCTTGACCTTTTCCATCGCATCTATTATTACTTTACATTCACTCTTCAAATACTCTTTGTGTTCATGAATCTCCTTGTCCTGTCTGAAGTCAGGAAGACCCTTGATCGCTTCATTTATCGCCTGTTTGGCCATCTTTACACTTTCGATGATTTCGACGTCGGTTGCTCTTCTCGTCGCTTCGCAGTATGCAACTACGTGAACTATGTCCGGGTCAATATTCATGGCAGTGTAGACAGATGAAACAAGCTGGCCCCTAGCCATATCTGGGTCTGCAGGAAGCGACATGAGCCCGGGTCTTACCATCGTGACAACGGCGAAGCTTTCATCCTCAAGAGACTCTATAAGTTCCTTCTTCGCCAGCGCCTTCGCCAAATCCATCTTCGGTGAGATCCCCGGGGGCGTGTTGAACATGTACTGAGCCACGTAGACCTGCACACCGAGTCGCTTGGCAGTCATCGCTGCAAGATAGGCAGTAGCAACCTCTACGGCAGCGTGGCAGTATCTGAGCGCCCACTGATGGGCCTCGTTTATCTCCACCGGGATTCCCTTTCCTCCATTCCAGGCGATTGCCGCCTGATTGTCTCTTATTGCCTCCAGAAGTTCACGATCTGATCTCCCGTCGAGCTGAGAGTACCAGGTAATGGGTATCGCGGCCCACGCGTTGTTCAAGGTTTCTTTAAAGAGAAGGGAGAATTTCAGGAGGTCTCTCGTTCCAGAATAACACCTCATCAATGGATAGTTACCGGTCCTGCTGGCAGCATACATCCTTTCAAAATCCTCTCGTTTTCTGAAAGGCGCGCCCCCCGCCCCGTCTTCCGAGGAGATCATATTCTCCTGTTGAAAGAACCACTGCTGGCAGTTCTGGTCCGGAGCCAGTGAGATGATATCCAGCAAGCCCGATTCAGCAAGCTTTCTGACGGCTTCCTCTGTTGCATCGACCGTCTCAAGCCCTATGTGATGTCTTATCAATGGATATGGCTTTTTGGAGGCGATTCTTTCGAGAAGTGTCTGAGGATAGTCGACCTCTCCCTTTTCGTCCGTCTTGCCCCTGAGAAACATCGCAACTTCTTCCGGCATCTCGCTGCCGTCAAAGACCTTCTCGAAGAGGCCGCTCTTTTCAGCCACCTCGGCCGTCTCGACCGTTCCACCGAAGATCAGTCTCTTTTCTATTCCTCTGTTTTCCAGGGAGACTTTCAGTTCTCGGAGGAGCTGCTCGCAGGACTCTTTTCCCAGCCTGTAACTTACGGCCACTATGTCCGGCGACGCCTCTTCTATGCTGTCTAGCAGTTTGTCGATGCCTATCACGCTTCCAATGTAGATCGTTTCATAGCCTTCATTACGCGCCAAGTTCAAGAAGTTAAGAATTCCCGCTGTGTGAATATCGCTTCCAATGGCCCCTGCTAGTATCTTCATATCAGGTCCCTTCCTCGACATACCTGGTCAATTCTTCTACGGACATTTCGTCGACGCCGAGGCTCACAAGATTTCTTCCTTCCTTCCAGAAGTCTCTCCCCATTACTGCCCCGGCTATGCTTATTATCGAATCCATGACTCTCGTATCCACTCCAAGTTCTCTTCCAAAGCAGCTCATAGGCACCAGACTCATAGGCACGTCTTCCATAATGTACCTGTTCTCAATACTTATAGGCGCCATGATTCCCCTGTAGCCTTCGTTGCTATGGATGGCCGCATAGAGATCTTCACCCTTTACGTCATAGGCGTAATCAAGCCACTCCTTCGCACCCATGGCTTCCACGCCAAGTTTCCTTGTTACTTCGCAGCGCTCTTCGTCCAGAGCCTCCAGAACTCTCGCAACCGATGGGCTAATCCCCTCAAGATAGAATTGGAAGTCTCCATGCTTCGTCTCAATCCAGCCGGCGTTCATGAGAATCGCGCCGGGATGAAAGACTGCGCCAATATTGTTGAAGCTAGTGTAGAGAACGTTTTTTGCCAGTGTGAACTCGGGCATGATCTCGCTGATGATTGGAAATACGGACTCGTTATCCTTTGAGGGAAGTACTGAAATAGGAACGGCATTCTTAATCCTGAATATTCTCACCATTCCAGGGCCCGAAATTCTTGAAGCAAAGACGAAGGTCTGAGCCTCGGCGATCACGGCCTTTTCTCTAACTCCCTTTTCTCTGAAGATCTTGTCGAATTCCAGCGCTCCGCCCGTTCGCCCTGGGTTCAAAACAACTATCTGACCTTCGCCGATACATTCGGCCAGTTTTTCGGCGATTTTTGCATGAGCAAAGGCCGGCACAACAACCATGATAGCTTCGGCACCCTCAATCGCCTTCTTCATATCTGTACCAACGTATCTAAGCTTTGCTTTGCCCTCTGACTCGCCTTCGACTCTTATCTTTCTTTCTAAGAGTAATGGTGAGATTCGTTTCTGACTTCTGTTGTATAGCGAGACATCGTGGCCCCTCATGGCTAGAACGGCAGAAAGGGCCTGTCCACCATTTCCCGCACCAATAACAGCTATCTTCATACAACACCTCCTTAGACCCCCATTCAGAAATAAAAATATGGAAAATAACAGAGAACAAGAATTCCCTTGCTTTATCTTACTTGTATTTTCATTATACAGGAGACTTTTTTGTGAACTAAGTGAAGGGGGAGTGTCACGCTATTCATGGGGAATGACTGCACATGGCTCTGGAGATAAATTTCAACAATTTTCACCATGTTATAATAGTAATGGAGCGTCACTATGATTCTAAGTACTGGGATTCTGAAACATGCATGGACACTAGGAATGGAGGTATTTGAAATGAGTGGAATTGTTGTCACCCTTAAACCTGAGAGAAAAATGATAGAAGGCTCTCTTTCTTACTTGAGACACAGGGGAAGCAAAACGAGAGTTCTAAAAACCCGGGGAGAGGCGAGCATGGGAGCGGTGGTAAGCAATGCCTTTGACGAAAACATGATAGTTTTCGAAGGAACGAGGGAAAGCGTTGTCTTCGACGGTATCCTCAGAAACTTCCCCGGGGAGGTCTGGCCGCGAAGGATTCTCGAGCTTTACAAGGAAAACCGTTCGGGATTTTTAAACGAGCTGGATGGTTCTTTCGCTTTCGCTATAGATACAGATGACGAAACCTTTGTCGCCCGGGATCCTCTGGGCCTGAAGCCTCTTTACTACGGGCGCTGTAACGGTGGAATCGCCTTCGCTTCGGAACTGAAGGCCCTTACTCCCTTCTGCAGTGATGTACAGGTCTTTCCGCCCGGCCACTTTTTCTCTTCTAACGAAGGCTTCAGTGAGTACTCCTCACTTGAAGACCTGTTGACCGAAAGACAAGTAAAAAGTGAAGAAGAGGCGGCGAAACGTCTCAGGACTTCTCTCGAAAGGGCTGTCGACAACAGAATGACGGCGGTCAAATCCGAGCCGATAGTATTCCTCAGCGGAGGGCTGGACAGCAGCTGTATAGCTGCCGTTGCAAGCAAACTGAACGGTTCTTTGAAGACGTTTACCGTAGGAAGCGAAGAGGGGAAAGATCCGGCGTTCGCCAAGGAGGTCTCCCGGTATTTAGGCACGGATCACAGGGAATACACTTACGATTTCAAAGAGATGCTTGAAGTCCTTCCGCACGTAATTTATCATCTCGAGTCGTTCGATCCTCCCCTTGTGAGGAGTGCGATACCGAATTATATAGTATCGAAGATGGCCGCAGAGGAAGACAGTTCTTTCGTCCTGATGGGGGAAGGAGCCGATGAGCTCTTCGCCGGCTACGAGTATATGAAGGAGCTTCCCTCTGCAGAATCCGTGGATGAAGAGTCCTTGAGAATAACGAAAAACGGCTATCTTTCGGGCTTCCAGCGAAACGATAGGATGGCTCTTGCTTTCGGGATCGAATTCGATGTTCCCTTCATGGACCCAAATGTAGTTGATCTTGCCTTCTCGATTCCAGTGGACTGGAAGATCCACGGGCCTGAAAAGACTGAGAAATGGATTCTTCGCAAGGCCTTCGAAAACGATCTTCCTGAAAGCGTAGTCTGGCGGAAAAAGAGCAAGTTCAGCGTCGGGTCGGGATCGTCTCATATCATGAAGGAGTACGCCGAGGAGGCTATAAGCGACTCAGAATTCGAACGCGAAAGGCAAAACAACGGAATCAGGTCCAAAGAGGAGCTTCTGTATTACCGGATATTCGACGAGCAGTTCCCCTGCAGAGGAGCCGCGGACACTGTTTACAGAAGTTGACCCGGCTCACGTCTTTAACTATCTTACATTTCGACTATGAAGGGTTCGTTCGCCGGTGAAGTTCTAATTACGGCCTCGAGATACGGGAAGCCTCCGGTATCTTCGAGATCGCAACAGATGGACGATCCCGAACCGCTGACAAACCAGTAACCCGGATTCCTTTCTTCTATCCTATCGACAAGTTCCTTCATTCTGGGATCGCTGTCTATCCTGTAAGACTGGTGGATAAAGTCTTTTGTGTATTTCAATGCTCCCGCGAAATCGCCCTTGGAGGCTTTGGAAATGAACTGAGAGACATTCTTTATGTTCCCCAGAGCATCTTTGAAGGGAATCGAATCGGGAAGCGCCTTTCTCATTGCCTCTGTAGAAAGCTTGAACTCAGGCACAAGAAAGGTCAATCTGTGATCGGGCATTTCAAACTTCTCGTAGTCTAGCCTCGAGCCGTCATAGTAGGATACGGTGAGGCCGCCAACCATACACGGGACGATGTTATCGGGATGACCTTCGATCTCCGTTCCGATTTCGAGAAGCGCATCAGTGGGAATCCTTCCTCCGGTCATTATGTTCGAGATGAACAGCGCGGAGGCGATCGCAGCGGCGCTCGAGCCAAGCCCGCGGGCCGGCGGTATCTCGCACTCCTGTATAATCTTGAGGGCCGGAACTCTCTTGCCGGTCTCTTTCTCAAATCTTTCTATCGCGTTTCTGAAGGTCTCCGCGGCATCCCCTATCTCCAGACCATACCTGCCGATAGAATGCACCTTAAAGCGGTTCGCCTTTTCGAACTGAACCGTATTATGAAGCTTCAACGCCATTCCGACGACGTCGAATCCGCTCCCCATATTTGCCGTCGTGGCAGGCGCCTTCAGTCTCACTTCAAGCCCGCCTCTTTCAGAACTACCTCGAGATCATTCTCAACCACAAGAGGCCTGTCTACAGACTTCAAGACTGCATCGGGATCCTTAAGTCCGTTTCCGGTAAGTGTGCAGACGGCAATATCACTTGCTTCAAAAAGACCCTCTCGCGCCTTCCTGAGAAATCCGCCGAAGGAAGCCGCAGAGGCTGGTTCGCAGAAGACGCCCTCCGCGCTGGCCAGGAGTTTCTGAGCGTGAAGGATCTCTTCGTCTGTCAGTGCCTCGATAACGCCTCCCGACTCGTCTCTTGCAGCAACTGCCTTTTTCCAGCTTGCGGGATTGCCGATTCTAATAGCTGTCGCGATGGTCTCGGGATGATCGAAGACTCTATCATATACGATAGGGGCCGCCCCCTCTGCCTGAAAGCCCATCATTCTGGGAAGGGATTCCGACAGTCCCTTCTCACGGTACTCCCTGTAGCCCATCCAGTAAGCGGAAATGTTGCCCGCGTTTCCCACAGGGATGAAGTGATAATCCGGGGCACGTCCCAAAACATCTATGATCTCGAAGGCGGCCGTTTTCTGACCTTCTAGTCTGTAAGGATTTAGACTGTTCACGAGCGTAACGGGATAGTTCTCAGAGATCTTCTTGGCCAGTTCAAGGCAGTTATCGAAATTCCCGTCTATCTGGATTACCTTTGCCCCGTAGATCATTGCCTGCGCCAGCTTCCCTATGGCGATCTTACCCTCGGGAATTAGAATTATCGATTTCAGGCCGGTCCGGGCGGAGTACGCCGCCGCAGAGGCAGAGGTGTTCCCTGTCGAGGCGCAGATAACCGCTCTTGAGCCTTCTTCGATCGCTTTTGCAATTGCAAGGACCATCCCCCTGTCTTTGAAGGAGCCCGTCGGATTTGCGCCCTCATACTTCACATAGACTTTCACCCCGTACTGTTTGCTTATGTTCTCAAGGTAGATCAAGGGAGTGTTCCCTTCTAGAAGCGTTATTTTTGGAGTCTTCGGTGTTATAGGCAGGAACTTCTCATAACTCTCTATGACTCCCTTCATATGATCTCCTCCAGGTTGAAGGCGCTGTGAATGGCGTTCACGGCAAGACTCACTTTCTTGTTGTCTATTACGACGGAAATCCTGCTGTTGCTCGCACTGATCATGTCAATGTTGATGCCCTCGTTAGCAAGTGTCTCGAAGAGCGTCGCCGCAATAGCGGGAGTGGCAGTAAGGTTTACTCCGACAATAGAGAGTTTTGCGATGGCTCCTTCGACGGTGATTTCTCTAGCTTCGCTCCTCGACTTAAGTACGTCTTGCTTCAGCTTTTCGAGATCGCTTGCCTGGATAGTGAAGGCCATCGTGTTGTAATCCCCGCTTCTCATACTCTGTATTATCATGTCGATGTTGACGTTCTGCTCGGCAAGGGTCTTCAGAACTCTCGCCGCTATTCCCGGTCTGTCAGGCACCTCCTGCAGAACGACTTTCACGATATCCTGATCCGAAGTCACTGCTCTCACAATAGGCTGTTCCACTTTTGATCTCCTCCATATAAGCGTGCCTCTCGCACTGGTGTGCGCGTTTTTCACAAGCACCTTTATATCATACTTCCTTGCGAATTCCGATGCTCTGCTTTGAAGAACCTGAGCACCCTGCTTCGAAAGCTCTATCATCTCTTCCCAAGATATCTCTTTTATCGGCCTTGCATTGGGAACTATCCTCGGGTCGGCCGAATAGACGCCGTCCACATCCTTATATATTTCGCACAGCTGCGATCCCAGCGCCTTTGCAAGAACGACGGCGGTCAGATCCGATCCTCCCCTGCCGAGTGTCGTGATCTCTCCGGAGAATGTGGACCCCTGGAAGCCTGCAACAACCGGAACGTAGCCGTTCTTCAGATATCTGTTTATAAGGTCGGCATCTATCCCGACGATTCTCGCGTTCGAGAAGTTCGAATCTGTCTGTATCCTCGCCTGATTACCGGAAAGGGAGATCGATTTCATTCCAAGCTCTTGGATCGCCATCGCTACAAGGGCTATCGACTTCTGCTCGCCTGTCGCTAGAAGCATGTCCATCTCTCTTCCGTTTGGCTTGTCTGAAATCTCTCGGGCAAGTTCGTGAAGCGTATCTGTTTCAAAACCCATTGCCGATACAACGAGAACGGGTTTGACGCCGCTCAGAACCTTTCGCTGGACCCGCTGCGCCACATCCTTTATCTTCTCCGGCGTGTCAACTGAAGTCCCGCCAAATTTCATAATCACAACGGAATTGCTCTGCTTCTCCGCATATCTCGACGCCCTCAGAATGTCAGAGATGATAGCCGTTGCGGTCGGCTGGGCTCCCGCGCCCTCGCCCCTGAGAAGAAATCTTCCAGAAAGATCCGTTTCAACTTCTATGGCGTTCTCGACACCGTCTACGCTCCACAGTGGATCGTCTCTTTCAACTTCCTGCGGCTGAACTGAAGCCCTCTCCCTTTCGAAGTCGATTGTCCCGATCAATTTGAGCTTTTTCCCTGCGGTCGCTGCTCTCTCAAGATCGCTTTTCTCTATTCCTTCGATGCCCTTTGTTTCAATCGTGGAAATACCGGGGAAGACGCCTGTTTTGACGCCGGTGAGCACCGACAGCTTATATGCAGCATCGAAGCCTTTCACATCGCTCGATGGATCGGCTTCCGCATAACCCTTTTCCTGAGCAATCTTCAGAGCCGAAGCGTAGTCCCTTCCCTTCTGCATCTCGGAAAGTATGAAATTCGTTGTCCCATTCAGAATACCCCGAATGCGTTTGATTCCATGGAAGATGAGATAGTCCTCCAGAAGAGAGATGATAGGAATACCCCCGCCGACGGCCGCTTCGAAGAATAGGCTCTTGATCGGAGAACTGTTCATGAATTCGTTGCCAAATTCCGAAATAAGCATCTTGTTGGCCGTCACAACCGTTCTATTCAGCTCGAGAGACTGCTTTACAAGCTTTCTGGCGGCTTCAGTCCCGCCAATCGTCTCAACAACTATATCGCTGTTTATAATAAGATCCTCGAAATCCTCCGCGATCAGATCGGAAGGAATTCCCAGCTTCTCGTACTTGCTGTGAGTTCTCGTAATGACCTTGGAGACGACGCATCTTCTTCCCGACCTCTTTTCGATCTCGTCTCCCTTATCCGAAAGAGTCGCGTAGACACATGACCCGACTGTGCCGAGTCCGGCAATTCCGATTCTCAACTTGGTGCACCCCCTCCTGAAGCTCTGAAGCCACTATCAATCAAAAGTATACACCGCAAAGACGTGGTCGGTGGTAGCAGTTAGGGGGTTGGAAAGGACAAAGAATCAGTTCCAAGTTGTGAGTTGCATGTGAGAATAAATTCGACCCAAACGGATGTAGGGGCGTGTGGCGGCACGCCCGCTATTAAGGATCAATCTTCCCAAGGGTAGAGATCGTCCTCTTCAATAGTTGAACGAACCTAGAGATTCTGGCCAGAAGCGTGCCAGAATGACCTGAAGGACTGTCATCCCGAACCTGATCTGAGATCTGGGTTTTTGAGAAACCGTGGTCGGGGATAGCGGGTTGGAAAGAACAAAGGATCAGTTACAAGTTGTGAGTTGCATGTGCGAATAAATTCGATCCAAACGGATGTAGGGGCGTGCGGCGGCACGCCCGATATCAATAATGATCAATCTTCCCAAGGGTAGAGATCGTCCTCTTCAATAGTTGAACGAACCAAATTCTGGCCAGAAGCGTGCCAGAATGACCTGAAGGACTGTCATCCCGAACTTGTTTCGGGATCTCGTTCTTGATCTTATCCAAGGATGGCTCTTGACAGCGATCAGCCATCATCGTCTTCCAGTAACCGGATCTTTCAGCGTCCAGCGGCTCTTTCCTTGCGAAGTTTTACTACCTTCTATTGCAGTAGATGGGGACGACGTCAGGAGCTCGTCAGTCCCCTATTCGTTTCACAGCGATCAGCGGCTCTTGTGGCCCGCGAAGCGGAACTGGCCTTGCCGAAGGCGAGGCTGGCCAGGCGAAGACTGAGTGGCCTGCGTCAGCAGAATGGCTTTCAAACGCTATCCCTCTGTTTCGTCTATTTCGTGGAGAAATTCGATTACTTCTTCCAGAGAGAAGTACCTGCTCCACCTTTTCTGCTCTCTACCGTCCGTTTGCACTACAATCGTTGGGACAGTGAATACCGAGTATTCAGAAGCAACGGCGGGATTCTCAACAGTGTTTATCTTGAAGAACTTCCATGAAGGAAAATCCTTCTCGACTGCCACCAGTTTCGTCTCTATGGCAGTGCAGACACCGCAACCGGGACTGAAGAAATCTATCAGAACCAGTCCGGTAACTTCTCTCAACTCTCTCAGTGTAACCTCCTTCACTTCATCGCCTCCTAAAAGCATTATAATGGATAATAATAGTAGAATATGCGCGAGGTGGAGTCTTGTATTCAGAGGATCATAAAACGGCCGTGTTTGTACCTATTGTGAAGATCTGCGGAGATTACCATTTGCTTCTTACAAGGAGGTCGACCAGGATAAGTCATCCGGGGCAGATCAGTTTCCCGGGGGGACACAGAGAAGAGAACGAGACGCTTCTTGAATGCGCCGTAAGGGAAATGAAGGAAGAGATCGGTGCTCTTCCCTCTTCGCTTGACGAGATCTACCCGCTGAATGTCAGCACAACCGTCACCTCTGGCAAGGTAATCACATCATTCCTTGGATTTATTGACGATCTGAAGTTCAGGATCAACAAGAATGAAGTGGAGGACATTGTCTTTCTTTCCGTTAAGTCTCTGATCATGAATGCTCCCGAACCTATCATAATGCCGAACGGGAAGAGAACAATCAGATACCGTTTCCCCGGCTTCGTGGTCTGGGGAGCAACGGCAAGGATAATTGAAGCATCTATTGAAAGAATTATCGAGATCATAGAGAATCGTGGCAGCGGAAAATCGGACTATCTTAATGATCATGAAGTAATACATATAAGAGAGGAGTGATTAGATGTTAGATTTCACATTTCACAACGCAACAAAGATAATCTTCGGAAGAAACACCGAGAAGAAGGTCGGAGAAGAGATTTCGAAGCTGGGCAAGAAAGTCCTCTTTCACTACGGTGGAGGCAGCATAAAGAAGACCGGCATATATGATCGTGTAGTAGAGAGCCTAAAAAAAGCAGGAGTGGAAATCTTTGAGCTAGGCGGAGTCAAGCCGAACCCTAGACTCTCGCTTGTAAAGGAAGGTATTGAACTATGCCGAAAGAACGGGATAGATGCAATCCTCGCTGTGGGCGGGGGAAGTGTCATCGACTCTGCAAAGGCGATAGGAATAGGCGTCCCCTACGAAGGCGATGTCTGGGACTTCTACTCAAAAGGAAAGAAAGTGGAAGAGATGCTGCCGTTGGGTGTAGTTCTGACTATACCGGCGGCCGGAAGCGAATCTAGTGGCGGCTCGGTCATCACAAACGAAGACGGCTGGTACAAGAGATCCACCAACAGCGTAAACATGAGGGCAAAATTCGCCATAATGAATCCCGAGCTGACATTTACGCTGCCAAATTACCAGACGGCAGTCGGGGCGGTGGATATAATGTCCCATGTAATGGAAAGGTACTTCACAAATGTCAAGAACGTAGATTTCACGGACAGACTCTGCGAAGCCACGCTTAGAACGATGATCAGGAACACTCCAATAGCTCTCAAAGAGCCTGAAAATTACGATGCTAGAGCCGAGATAATGTGGGCAGGGACAATAGCACATAACGACTTGCTAAGCACTGGAAGGATCGGAGACTGGGCTACCCACGGCATGGAGCATGAACTCAGCGCAATATATGACATAGCTCATGGCGGAGGCCTTGCAATTATGTGGGCTCCGTGGATGACATATGTTTACAAACATGATATCGAGCGTTTCGCTCAGTTCGCTTACAGAGTTTGGGATGTCGAACCGGACTTCCGCAATCCCGAAAAGGCCGCTCTTGAGGGAATCAAAGGGCTGAAGGAATTCTTCGCGAGCCTCGGCATTCCCGTTACCCTAACAGACGCAGGAATTCCCGACGACAGGTTTGACGAGATGGCCAAGAAGGCAACTGAAGACGGTCCTCTAGGTCAGTTCGTGAAGCTTTACAAGGACGATGTAAAAAAGATCTACGAACTGGCGAAGTGAGCTTTTATAAAGTTGAGTCTTGTCCGTTGCCGAAAAGAGAAGAAAAACACAGCTAGAAACCGAAGACAGTTTGTGTAATGTGGCGTTGTTTGTTGTAGGTGGTTGGTGGTTGGTCAGGTGCAAAGAACAAGAACGAGACCAATCCTCAAGAAGCATATTAAAGCAATCTGATCAGAACCAGCTCTTTTGGTCATCCTGAAGTGCTCCTGTTCAGGATCTGGGCTTTGAAGGGGAAGACCGAGGTTAGAGGTCAGTTGTCAGAGGTTGGAAGAGCAACGGAAGCTGGATTATCGCTGGACGGTTCACCGTTCTCAGAAAAGAACGGTTACGAGTTCCTAGATGCAAGTTGCAAGAAGAAGAAAGAAGATTCTTTCCCAATGGCAATGAACTAGGCTCGTTACTGACATCCAAGAAGTGAGCATCGAGATTCTGAATCAAGTTCAGATGACGGGATGCGACGTTTTCGTAATTGCCTAACACTGTCATCCCAAACTTGTTTCGGGATCTGGCTTCGAAAGAAACCGAGGTTAGAGGTCAGTAGTCAGAGGTTCGAAGAACAAAAAATGGATTCTCCGTTCTCACAAAAAAAACGACTGCAAGTACCGAGATGCAAGTTGTAAGAAGAAGAAAGGAGACCCTTTCCTAATGGCAATGAACTAGGCTCATTGCTGACATCCAAGAAGTGAGCATCGAGATTCTGAAACAAGTTCAGATGACGGGATGCGACGTTTTCGTAATTGCCTAACACTGTCATCCCAAACTTGTTTCGGGATCTGGCTTCGAAAGAAACCGGGGTTAGAGGTCAGTTGTCAGAGGTTGGAAGAGCAACGGAAGCCAGTTCTCCATTGAGTGGTT
Organism: Mesotoga sp. H07pep.5.4; assembly: GCF_003664935.1. Lineage (NCBI taxonomy): Bacteria > Thermotogati > Thermotogota > Thermotogae > Kosmotogales > Kosmotogaceae > Mesotoga > Mesotoga sp. H07pep.5.4. The sequence continues at coordinate 85,411 of NZ_JFHM01000002.1, read as the reverse complement.
CTCCGTTCTCAGAAAAAACGGTTGCAAGTACCAAGATGCAAGTTGCAAGATGAAGAAAGAAGACCTTTTTCTAATGGCAATGAAGTAAGCTCGTTACTGACATTCAAGAAGAGAGCGAGATTCTGAATCAAGTTCAGAATGACGGGATGTGACGTTTTCGGAAAGCCCGTCGGGATTCTGAATCAAGTTCGAGAATGACGGAATTGATAGCGGGTCTAGGGTATTGGGTCTAGGGCCTGGCAAACTGAAGCGGCTCTGAACCATTACCGATTATCAATGCCAATGAACAATCATCAAGGACTCCATACTGGATCTGCTCTCCGATCCAATCGAAGGACGGGTCCACGATCTTGAGGGACGGTTCTTTACAGCGGCCAGCGGGTTTTTGTTCTTAAGCGCACAGCGGCTCTTTCCTTGCGAAGTCTTACTACCTTCTATTGCAGTAGACGGGGACAGACGTCAAGAGCTCGTCAGTCCCCTATTCGTTTCACAGCGCTCAGCGTCTTCTAGACAGCGATCAGCGGGTCTTGTGGCCCGCGAAGCGGAACTGGCTTCGCCGAAAGCGAGGCTGGCCAGGCGGAGCCTGACTGGCCTGCGTTAGCAGACTGACTCATGGATGCTTAAATCAAGCTTTTTTTCGCGGTACTGAGTTGATCGGAATCCTGACCAGGAGCACGAACCTACCCTGAAAGCCTGCCCCCAAAGTGATCCTGTTTGGGGGCTCCTGTTCAGGGGATTCTGTTTGGGGTCCTGTTCAGGGCATCTGCACGGGATTGCAGTCTTGCTAGACCCATACCAAACCCACTTCTCAACGTAGCACTGATTTAGATCAGGCGATAACTAGGCTCTGTTGCCGCTTCCGAGGAGTTCTATTTTCTCTTTTACTGTGTCCTTGACTCTCGGCACGGCCAGTTTGAGTAGTTTCAGTTGATCATTTAGATCTGGATCATTCTGTAGAACCTCTCTTATACCTTCAGTAAAGACGGTCTTCAGTCTTGTCCCGATATTTATCTTGGAGAAACCAGTTGTGGCAATGTACCTAAGGTCGTTGTCGGACACGCCGCTGGAACCATGCAGCACAAGTGGTACAGGTGAGACTTCGGATATCGCGTCGACCAGATCTAGATGAATCTTGGCTTCCTGCTTCTGCATTCCGTGCACAGTGCCCACAGCCACGGCAAGCGCGTCGACGTCGGTTGCCTCGCAGAACATTACGACATCCGAAGGATCGGTAAGTATTTCAACGGCCGATTCCCCTTCTTCACCCTTTGCAACTCTTCCCAGTTCAGCTTCAACTGATACATCGAAAGCTCTTGCAACCTTGACTACGATCTTGCTGTTGGCAATGTTTTCTTCAACGGGTAACATGGAGCCGTCGTACATAACTGAAGTGAACCCTGCGTGGATGGACTTGAATATCAGCTCAAGACTACTAGCGTGATCGAGATGGGCAACAACCGGTATATCGACCCTGTCCGCCACTTCTTTAATAAGAGCCGCAGCAAGCGTCGGTCCCCAGTGTTTCATACAGGTTCCAGCAGCCATGAGTATTACTGGTGATCTCGCTTCCTGCGCTGCTTCTACAATCGCAACGAGGTCTTCGTATAGATGAAAGTTGAAACCAGGCACAGCGTATTTCTTTGCTTGCGCATCCTTGAGAACTTCTGTAAGCGGTACTAACGGCATTTTATCCCTCCTGAATGTCTAACTTTTTGTTTCTTTCTATTGCCAGATATTCTTTCGCGTTCTTCTCATAGATCTCTTTCAGCGGCTCAACCAGATGCTCGTCCGGGTGAATCTCTTCCGGTTCAAGAAGGTTTACGCATTTTTCAATAACCTCATCGGCTCCAACGCCGTGAGCCGCTGCAAAAGCTCCACCAAGAGCGGTCAATTCGCTTGTAGGCAGAACCCAGATCTCTTTTCCGAGGAGTGAAGCCTTGTATTTCATCAGCAGGCTATTGAGGCTTCCTCCTCCTCCGCTGATGATTGGTAGCTCTTTTCTTGTAATCTTCTCAATGTTATCCACGATTCGCTTGCTGATCGAGGAAAGGTATATGTAAGCAGATTGCATCAGTTGCTCCTTGTTCAAAGGAATAGGCATTTCAAGAAGTGTTATTCCCTGCAAACCTTCCCCAACAACGAGATCGCCATTCACAAGGAAGAGCGGTCTTGAGTTCAGCTGGCCAAGTTTCTCAATTTCATTATTTAGTCTCTCGTATCCTTCCTTCGTGGCATCGGTCTGGGTTAGGTCCATTAGGGATTGGAGTAGTTTTCCGTAGTATCTAACATTGCTTTCGATGTAGTACTGATGATCCTCGTATGCTATTCCTACCGTTCCCCCCGGCATAAATGGGCCGGCAAAATCCAGAGATTCGGCGGTACCGGAAACAACGGCGGCAATTACGGAGGCCGAACCCATTGAATCAAAGAGAAATTCCTTTCCACGCGCAAATGCCTGTGCCGCGTAAAGCCCTGTGATGTGATCGTGGCCTGCGCTAATAAGAGGAATTCCGGATTTAGTGTGACCAACTGGTTCACCAGTGTATCTGAGTTCGCCCATCGTTTCTTCGCTTTCTCCGATGTACTTTATCAGTTGCGAGTTCCATCTGCGAGAGTGTATGTTGACCATGAAGGATCTGCATGCCTGGCTCATATCCCAGGCAGGTACGCCTCCCAGCGAGTAAGCAAGATATGAAGACACTGGTAGCCAGTTCTCCACACCTTCTGGCCTGAAGAGTTCCTTCTGAAGGAGTATCTTGTAGAGCGAGAAGGTGTAACTATTTTCCACCCCCGTTATTCTGTAAGGAGCGAGATTGTCAACCGATTCTCTATGACTTTCCCATAAGGGATACGTCGATCTGTCATACCACATCACGGATTTTGACAGTGCTTTTCTCTGCCTAACAGGGATAACCGTCTCTCCAAAGCTGGAAAAAGCTATGGCAGCAAGAGAATGAAGGGCACCGACCTTTCCGATTATACTCTCGACGTATGACCTGGTGAGTTCTAGATCTAGAAACTCGACTCCTCTCTCTTTATTCTTCGGAGTCGACGAATGTATCACTTCAAGGATCCTCCCATCTTCTCCAAGAACCAGGCACTTGATGTTCGTCGTTCCAATGTCTATCCCGAGAAAGACATTCATAATACCACTTCCGTAACAACTACGTCGCCGATTACCTTTTCTACATCAGAGTATTCGAAAATCGCGGCTCCATAGTGCATGGTATTCGCGGCGCCACAAGCGGTCGCGATCTTCAGCGCCTCTCTCTTCGACATCTTCGCCTCTTGACCGTATATGAGCCCGGCAAAGAAAGAGTCTCCCGATCCAACCGAAAAGTCAGAAAAGACTTTCATCGATCTCGCGTGGAGCTTTTCGCTTTCCGAGAGCCACACACTGCCCATTTTTCCATTCGTGATTATGAGATCCCTTATCGAATATTCCCTTCTGAAATCATCCATCGACTTGAAATCGTCTTTATTGATTCCAAAGGCTACCTTCAGCTCATCCGCGTTGATTTTTAAGAGTTCCGGTGAAACCGTCACGATCTTAGACAGCCAGGAACCGGCAATGTCCACTTTAAGACTGCAACCGGCCTCTCTGGCAATTCTCACAAGTTGAAGAAGTGAGCCGTTCTCGAACCCTCTCGGGGCACTCCCGGAAATTACAAGGTTCATACCCGGTCTAACATGACCTTTGAAGAACTCCATAAAACTCTCTATTTCGACCGGCTTCATGAGAGGTCCAGGTTCGTTTATCATAAGTATTTTGTTTTCGTACTCGTAAACAAGGGCAGTGTTAATCCTGTTTGAGTCTTCTATCCAGAAGTTTTCTGTCACTATTCCCAGACGATCACACTCTTTTTCAATTATCGATCCAACCTGTCCGCCTAGTATGTTTATGCAGAAATACTCACTGTGCCCGAGAACCTTGGATAGTACTCTCGCAATGTTGAGTCCCTTACCGTCCACGAGTGTTACTACTTTGTCTCCGCGCACCACGTTCGGGATCTTTGTAGGATTCTTGAGAATAACCCAGTGATCATAACAAGGATTTAAATTAAGGATACAAGTATCGATGTTATTGTCCTCCTTCATCGTAAACTATGTATTCTTTCACAAACTTTGCTGTGAACTCATCTGTTATAAGAACATCCGCAAAGCCACCTCTAAGCATTCCCACCAGACCATCCACTTTGTGGTGGCCAGCAGCTACAATGACTCTTTCGCCTGCATTCATATATTGCTCGAAGCTAAGGTTAATACACTTGTCGAGGATGCTCTTCTCAAATCTTTTGCCGTTTATATCGAAGTAATGGGTCAATACGTCTCCTACCACATTGTTCTTCTCGAGCTCGTCCGCATAGCTCACTTCGAGCAAATTCTCTCTGAATAGGGGTGATCGCGCGATGGAGTATCCGACACTACAGATGATAATATCCAGTGAGTTCCAGAGTTTCTGGATGTTCATGTACTCAAGGGATTGCTTTGTATTCTCCAGCTGGCGGGCGTTTTCGAATATGAAGGGCAAATACATTGGAACGGCTTTTCCCGATAGCCGAGTGGCGAAATTCTGGACAATGTGGTTGATGTTAAACCTTTTGTCGGCGAGTCTTGCGGTACCCCCTGATAAAGGTATAAGTTGCCAGTCCGGTCTTTCAAGTCTCTCAATCGATTCCGCTACGGTAAAGATTGTGTTGCCCCATCCAAGCCCGATATTCATAGGCTTTTCAGGCAAAGTTCTCAGATATTTATGAACCTCTCTAGACAAAGCCTTCAAGACAGTCTTTTCGTTCCTCGCACCTCTTGCGATGAACATCTTCTTCAGACCATATCTCTCCCTGAAGAAATCCTCGTATTCCCTTCTAATGGATGTCTTTACCGATGGCTGCTCAACTTCAATATGAACGATTCCTCTTTCTTGCGCCATCTTGAGATATTTGCTAATCTGTACTCTGGAAACGCCGTACTTATTAGCAATATCCTTCTGGAGCATTCCTTTCACATAGTAATCGGTCGCAACCTCGAAAAGCAGTTCATCGCTAATCATCTCTTACTCCTTCACAGATCCGCTTACCAGTCCCGCTATAAAGAACTTCTGCAAGATCATGAATATTATGAGCGGCGGAATCGTCGCCAGTATCGATCCAGCAAAGAGCGGACCCCACCTAGTCTGATACTGACCCACGAAAAGCTGAAGGAACGTCGGGATTGTCTGTTTTGCCTTTGATGTCAGAATAGACATCGAATACATGAGTTCACTCCATGAAAACAAGAAGGCGTAGACACCTACGGCTGCTATCCCTGGAAGCGTGATTGGCAGAATAACCTTTCTGAACGCCTGGCCAAAGGTACAGCCGTCTATTCGCGCAGCTTCTTCCAGCGATTTCGGTATTGATAAGAAGAAGGTTCTCATGAACATAATAGAAATTGGCGTTGTGAATGGCAAGTAAGATAGGATCAAGCCAAAATATGTATTGAGAATTCCAATATTGTTGAGCGTCTTAAAAATCGGTAGAAGGAACACTACGACAGGAAGCATTTGAAATACCATAACTCCTGTAAGAAGAGGCCTCTTGAATCTGAACTCATATCTGGCAAACGCATAGGCGGGAAACAATCCAATAAGTATGGAGAAGAACATTGTCCCAGTCCCTACGATTACACTGTTCTTGAAGTAAGACCAGAAATTCATGTCGGCTATCTTGTCAAAGTGCTCTCTCGTTGGTTCGAAAATGAAATATTTTATTGGATAGGCATAGATATCCGGATAGGTTTTTATCGCAGTCAGGATAAGCCACACAAAGGGGAAGGCTATCACCACTGATAGGAATATTAGCAAAGAATAGGTAATTGACTTCTTGACCTTTTTCTTTGTGCTTCTCTTCATCTCGCTTCCTCCTTTGCAATGCTTCTCAGGAAGACAAATGCGATAGCGAATATTGCAACGAACAGAATATTTGAAAGTGCGGCTGCTTTGTTGAACTCCAGGAACCTGAATCCAAGTTTGTAGATATAGGTAACTACAGTCTCTGTACCGTATCCCGGTCCGCCTCCCGTCATGATGTAGATCAGCGGGAAGTAGTTGATCGTCCAGATCACAGTAAGCATAAGTGTTGTCATAATGACCGGCTTGAGCTGAGGAATAGTAATCCTCCAGAATCTTCTGATAGAGTTGGCGCCGTCGATTTCTGCAGCTTCATAAAGATCGGGTGGTATTGTCTGAAGCCCTGCCAGGAAAAACATTCCAGAAAGGCAAAAGCCTTTCCATATGTTTGCAATTATTACCGAGATCATAGCCATATTTTCAGTAGCGAGCCAGGGTATGTAATCATTTATTATGTTCATTTTGACCAGAACATCATTGAGCACTCCATACATATCGTTGTACATCCACTTCCACATCACTCCGGCAACAATGTCCAGCGTTGCCCAGGGAAGTATGAGAATGATGCTCCTGAATATTATCTGCCCTTTTGTCGATTCATTTAGAAGCAGAGCGACGAGCAAGCCGAGAAGCAACTGTCCAAGTACACTTCCTATTACCCAGACAACGGTGTTAATCATCGATCTACCGACAACAGGATCGGTGAACACACTTGAGTAGTTCTGAAGTGTGAAGGCACCCTCTTCAGTTGTGAAACTGCTGTAGATATTAGAGCCTATAAGATAAACGAAGAGCAAGACTATTATCAAAAGATAGGGCAGTACCATTTTGAAGGCTGTCTTCTCTTCTCTTGCAAGTTTACTCATCTGTTTTCAACCCTTTCATCAGGGAGTAATGAAAGGGCGGGCTCTTGCCCGCCCCATGGAAAGTTTATCACTTAGCCAGTATAGCGTTTACATTTGCCTCAGCAGTTTTAATTGCTTCTTCAGGTGTTGCTTTTCCAAGAAGAACGTCCTGAATCATGATTTGAATCTGCTCAGAAACCTGAGGATATTCGGGAATTGGAGGTCTTGAGACTGCGTGTGGGAAAGTCTCAAAAATGACCTTCCACTTTGGGTCCTGAAGAACTGGTGCATCAAAACAAACGTCCCGTCTGGAAGGCATTGGCCCGCCTTTAGCTTCGATCCAGGTCATCCAGGTTTCATAGCTTGTCAGGTACTTCGCGAGTTCCCATGCATTATCCTTGTTTTTACTTGCAGATGGGATAACCAGTGCCCAACCACCGAGAACACTTGCGGGTGTTGCTCCATAAGGATGAAGAGAAACGCTGTAGTTTCCAACTATATCGGGATTTGCTGTTTCAATGAGCGGGAAAGACCAAGGCCCACCAACCGCCATTGCAACTCTGTTCTGAGCCATCATGTTTCTGTAGTCATCTTCGTTATATGTAACTGCGTTGGGGCTTACGGCATAAGTCAGCGCTAGATCGGTATAGAACTTGAGAGCTCTGAGGCCCTCAGGAGTGTTAAAGGCCGCTGCCGAGTAGTCATCCGTCAAAAGCTGACCACCAGCGCCGTAAAGGAAGATTATGTAAGCGAGAGTTGTGTGCTCAGTCTTGGTACCGCTGACTCCGTAACCGAACACTCTTTTGCTAGCATCTGTAAGCTTCATAGCCTGATAGACCAGTTCTTCCCATGTTGCCGGTGGATCGTTCCTGTCAAGTCCGGCCTGATCGAACATCGTCTGATTGTAAAGAAGAAGTCGGCAATCTGTATACCACGGAAGACCGTATCTTTCGCCGTTGTGCAGAACCGTCGGCCACAGATTCGGCCAGATTTGCTCAGTTCCGTCCCAGGAGTCAAGAAGAGCGCCCATTGGTTCTAACCAGCCCTTCTCTGCAAATGTTGGAACCCATCCACCTAGGTCGGCGAACGCAAGATCAGGGCCCTGACCTGCCTGTAGTGCCGTTAGAAGTTTGTCGTAGTAAATGTCAAAGCCGAACAGTTGAACCTCTACCTTAAGCCCTGTTTCCTCTTCGAACTTCCCCACAATCATTTCCCAGGTCTCATCGAGCTCAGCAACTTGTCCGCCAATCCAGATATTGATTACCTGGGATACTCCTGTGAAAGCCAGTACAACCAGCATCATGAATACCAGTAGCGTAGATTTTCGCATGTAATAACCTCCCTTTTTGTATTAAGTTACATATGTAACTTACTTATGTAACCATTTAATTCTATAATTAACAAGCTCTAAAAACCAATTCGAACTAGAATCGATGTTGACCGATTAAAACCATTCTAGGTCGAATAGAAGCAAGAAACTCATTTCTAATAAGAATTCTCTCTGAAAATGCAATAAGAAACTGATAGAATCGCTAAATTAAAATGAGCCTCAAAGGTCTGAACTCAACCGAGAGAAAAACAGAGGATTAGTTGCAAGAACAAAAAGGGGAGCGCAAGTCCAGCGTCTTGGCTCTGGGTTTGGTAAACAGAAGTCATTGCCCACCAATGATTATCAGTGCTACTCCAGACGGAATTTGACAATTTCGTAATTGCCTAACATTGTCATCCAGAACTTGTTTTGGGATCCGGGCTTATGAGAAACCGTGATCGGGGGTAGCGGCTAGGGGGTTGGAAAGAACAAAGGATCAGTTCCAAGTTGTGAGTTGCAGTGTGCGAATAAATTCGATCCAAACGGATGTAGGGGCGTGCGGCGGCACGCCCGCTATTAAGGATCAATCTTCCCAAGGATAGAGATCGTCCTCTTCAATAGTTGAACGAACCTAGAGATTCTGGCCAGAAGCATGCCAGAATGACGGGAAGGACTGTCATCCCGAACTTGTTTCGGGATCTGGTTTTTGAAGACGTGGTCGGTGGTAGCGGCTAGGGGGTTGGAAAGAACAAAGGATCAGTTACAAGTTGTGAGTTGCATGTGCGAATAAATTTGATCCAAACGGATGTAGGGGCGTGCGGCGGCACGCCCGCTATCAATAATGATCAGTCTTCCCAAGGATAAAGATCGTCCTCTTCAATAGTTGAACGAACCAAATTCTGGCCAGAAGCATGCCAGAATGACGGGAAGGACTGTCATCCCGAACTTGTTTCGGGATCTGGGCTTATGAGAAACCGTGGTCGGTGGTAGCGGCTAGGTGGTTGGAAAGAACAAAGGATCAGTTCCAAGTTGTGAGTTGCATGTGCGAATAAATTTGATCCAAACGGATGTAGGGGCGTGCGGCGGCAGGCCCGCTATCAATAATGATCAATCTTCCCAAGGGTAGAGATCGTCCTCTTCAATAGTTTAACGAACCAAATTCTGGCCAGAATCATGCCAGAATGACGAAAAGGACTGTCATCCCGAACTTGTTTCGGGATCCGCTTTTGTCAATTTCAGAGAACGGAGAACCGTTGGCGGAGAACGGTGCTTCTCAGCGGTCCTTGCTCGGCTAACTCTTCTTTTCTTTGCCTCTTATCTTCGCCTTTCTGAACCAGAAGAAGTACATAGCCCCTATATAAGCGGCAAGTCCCAGAATGAAGTACAAATAGTATATTGGCTGCTCCATTCTGTAACCCAGTATTGGAATATTGAGCAGTATGAGCATCGGAATCCCGAGGAACAATGCCAACCCGCTTCCGAAGACCATGTCTTCTGCTGTTCCACTTTCGAATGTGGGATCGACTTCTCTCAACAAGGCCATTCCCGTAGAGAGTGTCCCTGTGTGCATTCCAAAAAAGGTTACGATGTGCTCCAGCGGGGCCTTTTCGTAGATTCTTTTGCCGAACCAGATTGTGTAGCCTGCGGTGAAGAAGCCTCCTATGGTTGTGAGGATAATTATCGGCCATATGTACTCCTGAATCACCGTGAAGGAAATTCCGGCGATCGAGGCCGCAACCATGAAGTCGAAGACTCCTCCGCCGATCCGCTGGAGAAGGAAGTCGTTCATGTATTCAATTTCATACTTTTCTGATTTCCTGACTTTTTCATATAATGCTCTGAACGCCATTGCAAAAAGAACGCCTATCACGAAATGGAAACCCCAGAGAACCTGCGCGAATGTTTCACCGAAGGTTCCCAATCCGCCAATCAAACCCGTGAACCACTTCAGGAAAAGGTAGGTGACTAGATACACTATTCCAACAGCCAAAATCTGAATCGTGAAACCATCTATATCCGAGAATTCGAAGTCCCTTATGGTCGCCTCGATTCTCTTCTTGACGGTCGGTTTCTCGATCTGGATACCGATCTGTCTCTTTCTGTAGACCATTGTGTTAAGCATTACTATTCCGCCAAAGGCGGCCCAGAGAAATCCCAGCGTAGAGACACTGAGACCAACGGCTCCTCCACCTGTAAAGCCAAGAGCCTCCCACTGACTTCCGAGGGAATAGGCCTGACCAGGCCCCTGGGCGAAACCAAGGGCAAGGAGCAGCCCGAAGGGCGGGAAGAGATCCTTGAAGAACAGCCCAACAAGCGCAATACCAACAACGAAACCTACCATGCCCTGGAGAGCGTAAGACATGCTGATCAGGAAGCCAGTGTTGACGGATGACTTTGTGCTTGACCGCCGTGTCTTTTTCAACGCGATGGCAATAAACCCTATCGCCATGAGATGGTAGACGAGGTTTCCCAACCTATCGTAAGAGAAGGGAATTACCTTCAGCACTTCCGGACCAAGCAGAATCCCAAGAAACCCGGCAATGACAGCGTTTGGAATAAGAATCTTACTGAGAGGAGTGATGATTCTTTTCAAAACGGAGGCAACGCCCATAAGTACAGAGAGATAAGCTATGTCTAGAACAACAGTCCAATCTTGTTCCATGAGATCACCCCTTTTCGACAAAGCAATTGTATCAGAACAGAGTTAAAGTTAATTCCTCTGGTTTTTGTTAGAATTGTGATAAGAAGGAGGAAATTTAATGACACTTACGCCGCTAGGTGGCGGCCGCGAGATAGGCGCAAACTCCTATCTCCTTAGTCTGGACGGTAAGAACATCCTCATTGACGCAGGAAGACACCCAGTAAAGGAAGGTTACGAGTCGCTACCGGAAATTGACAAGATAAACGATCTAGATGTGATAATGATCTCTCACTCCCACTACGACCATCTCTCTTCTCTTCCGTATATTTCTCAAAGATGGCCAAATGCCCCGATCCTCATGGCACAGGAAAACAAAGGTCTGGCACTCAGAATTCTCCAGAACTCAGTCGAAGTCATGAAGAAGAAAAACGCCAAAGACGGGGTCGAGCCGATACTCTACAACCACAGTGAAGTGAACGAGCTGAAGAGAAGAATATATCCCGTGGAGTACTTTCAGAGATACTCAATAGACGATGTGGTAGATGTTGCCCTGTACCCTGCAGGCCACGTTATGGGCGCCGCCTCGATCTTTCTTGAACACAGAGGAAGGCGGATACTGTATTCAGGAGATATTTCTCTTTCTCAGCAGCTCACCATCCCACCTGCCCAGCTTCCCAAAAAGGTCGAGACACTCATATCCGAGGGAACATACGGCGCGAAAGAAAATCAGCTTCTGACAAGATACAGCGAAATAGAGCGCCTGAGCAAATCCGTGAAACGCGTTCTGGAAAACGGTGGCCGTATTCTCATGCCTGTGTTCGCTCTCGGTAGGGGCCAGGAAGCAATCTATATGCTCCTCATGCTCATGGAAAAGAAAAAGATCCCCTCAGTCCCGATATACACGAATGGAATGGTGGCCTCCCTCAGCAGTCTTTACATGAGCAACTACGAGAGTATAAGTGAAAAGGACAGAAAGTGGTTTATCAAGAACTTTCAAAATAACGTTACTGTGGCTCCAAAGAGCATCGAGAGGCTCCTCTTGTCGAGAGAGCCCGCTCTATTTGTCTTCTCAGCCGGGATGCTTGTCGAGGATACACTATCGTATATATTCGCGAAACAGATGCTGCCGAACAGCAAAGACGCGATCTTCTTCATGGGCTACCAGAGTCCCGAATCCGACGGATACAAAATCCTACAGGCAAATAAGAACGGCGATGAGCGAATTCAAATGGGAGACGATTCGATCGAGATCGGCACAAAGAACATAGATATCTTCAATTTCTCCGGTCACGCAGACTACCAGGAGCTGCTGGATCTTCCCAGAAGACTTCAGCCGGAGAAACTGATCTACGTCCACGGTGATGAAGCCGCGCTGGAAAACCTTGCCGAAGAACTCCAGTATGAGTTTGAGATTCAGATACCATCGAATCTTCAGACAGTCGAGCTCTAGCTCCGGTTGACAAGGAAATGTGCCGGTGTTATCATAGTGTACGGTTGCCGGGGTGGCGGAACTGGCAGACGCAACGGACTTAAAATCCGTTGGAGCGAGGGCTCCGTGTGGGTTCGATTCCCATCCCCGGCACCATGGAAGCAAAGAAAGCAGGTCATTAATATATAGAATATTGTGAGCAGATAGATACTCGGTGCGGGGTGGAGCAGTCTGGTAGCTCGTTGGGCTCATAACCCAAAGGTCACAGGTTCAAATCCTGTCCCCGCTACCATTATTAGGCGGTGTAGCTCAGCTGGCTAGAGCATGCGGTTCATACCCGCAGAGTCGTCAGTTCGATTCTGACCGCCGCCACCAAGCATTTAGGGCCTACGTGCGTGTATGAAGCGCTCAGATCAATGAATCTAGCCTCCCGTTGGGAGGCTTGTTTGTTTTTGGGCGAGTTTTTCGGCGATCCAAGACCACTGTTTCATTAGCTCTAAGGCTTTTAGAATTGCCAGTGGCTGTGATCAGCAGTTTTCACTAAACATCCGATTTTTGCTCTCATGGCGATGCACTGAGCTGAAAATAACCAACCCGTTTTAGATTTCCCTGCATAATGAGAAGTGACTTCGCGAAATATAGACTGTAGATGTATTCACTTACTGTTGCTGAAGAGTTGCCAATGAGAGCCTATGTACTCTATTTCTCATCCTGAGGACTATTCGAGTAAGATGGGGGGACGGGTCTTCATGGGCTTTTGTTTCTGCAGGAATGTATTTGCAGAAGGTATGACTCATGTTCTTCACCAGAAAATCACAATCAATACTATACTGCCAATTTCCTTCAAATGAAGAAGCGATGGAGACAAGAAAGTGCATCATCGAAAGTTTTTTTACAGTCCATCACTGCGAAAGAAATCCAAATTTGGAGAATGGCTCCGGCATCTAGATATTGTCCATGACTATCGTAAAACCACGAACGAATATGGCTATTACCGTGATAACAAGCCCTACGACCAAAATCGGGATAACGCTTGAAACTGTGATTTTCACCACCCCTGTCTATTATTCTATGCTTCTCCTTTGTATTGAGTCAATCTTCAGAAAGTGTCGATCTGCTAAGCCTTCTAGACAGAAAACCCGCACAACGAAATCAACGCCCATCATATCGCTCCGACCAGAAGCAGAAGAGTGTATGAGTTGCTTGCGTCACAGACTTGTTTGATGAGGCTATCCAGAAAATCAACTTTGACTTCTAATGATCCCGCACTTACGCGGATTCCTCCCGCAAAGCTCGTTCTCGAGTTCCGGAAGAATACTTATCAGTTCGGATACTATATCTTGATCAAGGGGCATTTCAGTCATCATTTCAACAGCCTGGGTAAAGGAGTAAGCGTCTCTGTAAGACCTGTTCGCCGTGAGGGCTTCGAAGACATCTGCCACGGCCAGTATCTTAGCCTCTAGCGGGATTTGGTCTCCCTTCAGACCCTGAGGATATCCAGAGCCGTCTTCCCTCTCGTGATGCATGTAGACACACGGAATAAACTGCTGAAGATACTTGAAGTGCTCAAGGACTTCTTTTCCGTGGGCTGGATGTCCTTGAATGACCTCTCTTTCGATCTCATCGAGCGGTCCTCTCTTTCTCAATATCTTCTGTGAAATCCCGATCTTCCCTATGTCGTGAAGTTTAGCTCCGTTAACGATTTGCTGGATCTTCTTCCTGCTTAATCCGAGTTTCTTTCCGAGAAGTCCGGCTATCTTCGACACATTCTTAGAATGAAAAGCCGTATAAGAGTCCTCAAGCTCCCACAAATACATGATCTCCTGTAGGCCGTGCATCTCGTAGTATCTGGAAAGTCCGAGCGCCAGCACTTCCATCATAAACAAGACACCGAGTATTCCGGCCGTCAAAGAGTGGAATATGAGCCACTTCGTGAGGTCATATCCTTCTACTTCAGCCCTAAGCCCATACGCAAAAGACTTTGATCCTCCGGAAGTTAAGCTTACTCTCTCATCCAAGTGCATCTCCGAGAGTAAAGCATCTTTGTCGATACTCGCAATCACGACCCGGTCAGAGACCTCATTTTCCATAAGGCTGTCATAGATGTTGAAGTAGAGGTAAAGCTCTTGATCAATGTTAGATAGCTCGTATTGATTTTCAAGCGGTACATTGGGCGGTCTTTCTATTAGTCTGGCAGACCTTACTCCCGGAAAATCTTGCTGTATTTCTTGGAGCATCCCTTCAACAAACTCTTCATCTCCAGAAGAAACCGCATTGTACATTGCGCTCCACTGAAAATAACCTACGCTAAGAGCAGATGCTAGATTCTCAACAGATGTCTCGAAAATTCCTGAGTAAATCTTCTGTGTGTAATCTATAGCTTCATTCTGAAAGATATGATATGGAAGCAGCATCAGAACACCGGTAACAGCAAAAACGAAAATGACTAGAGTAGGGCGGATATACCTGAGCTCATCGAATCCTCTCATGTTACACCTCCCATTGCTTTGCTGAACTTCATAAGTTTTGTTCAATCATATCACTTAATCTTTTGATCTAAACACTATCGAAAAACTATCAGAAACACTTGTATAACTGCGAGCCAGTAGATGTTTTGTTCTGCAGATAAACTGATGTAAGAAATCCTTCGTATTGTAGTCATTCTCATCGGAGACAAAGGGATGAAAAGCGGGGAGATTGACTATGAAATCCTTCGGATAAGGGAGTTCGGCAAGGCCATGCACCGCAGAAACGTTGAGGTACGAGTCTTCAGTTACAGTCCTTCCGAAGACGGCCTGAAGAAACTGGCCGAAAGTTTCTGATCACTGCATGGACAGGATGTTGAGGGACTTACAACCGTTTTCTGCCTGTCGGAAATGAACCCACAATCGACGGCTGCATGAAAGGAAAGGGATGCTACGTTGCATTTGACTAGTAAAGTAATGCTTGGCCTGGGATGAATGGATCGGTGAGAGTCCGGTCAGAAGCGAGATTTTCCTGCCGCTCAGGCAGCTCAAGTTCACCGTTAGATCAAACAAAACTGGTTGCAAATTGTGGTTCCTAAAGTCCGGGAATCGAATCTAGATTGCCGGTTTCTTTTTTCGAAGAGCCGCGACTTGGAGTTATCATTCTTCCTGAAGCAATTTAGTTTAACTTCTATAGAGGCCTATGGATTCTTTTCAGCGGAAGAGCAACCGTGTATTATCTATACGGAGTTCAGTTTGGTTATTCTCGTTATTACCGGTTTGATCACTAGACTCAACCTCCCGAGGTTTCAGCGTAGAATTACAAAGACACTTGCAACAAACCGGATTGAGACGCTCTGTGATAAGAGTCATGGAATAATGTTCTTGTTTATGGACGCCACAATGAAACTGTTGAAAGCTTTTTTCTGTGGGAGGGCGTTGATTATTAGCCGAAAACTCAATGAGTTCGAAGCGATTATTCGTAAGGTCCCCGACATTGATGGAGCATATATCGAATTCCCATGTGATATCAGGGGGAATTCTGTACGGGAAGGGTTAAAGTCTACGCCACTTTTGATGGTGAGCCGCGCGACGGAAGCCTTGCAAAATGGGCACGAAGAATTCCGAGGGTACCATTTGCTACGTTATCGGCATAAGGAAGGATATTAGGTCTAGAATCGGAAAGAAGCCCGGTGACTGCGTTAAACTCACGGTAAGGGAAAGGGAGTAGTGAGTTCCTGTGCGGCAGTGCCCAAAATGTGGTCGTGAATTTGAGAAAGAGAATCAGAAGCATTCTTGCGGCGAGCCCCTTAAAACGATTGACTCCTATATTGAAGCCCAACCCGAAAGCGTTCGTCCATTCCTTCATAAGGTGAGGGATACGCTCTGCGCGACGCTCGCGGACTCCGTGGATAGAATCTCGCGGAAAATTCCCACTTACTGGAAAAAGCGCAACATAATCCGCTTCGCGGCCATTGAGAACCACATCGGGCTCTATCCCGGTGACAAAGCCGTTGCGCATTTTGCCGACCGGTTGACAGAGTTTAGTAGAAGCAAGGGCGCGATTCAGTTTCAATACGGCAAGCCGATGCCTCCGGGGCTTATTGCAGAGACCGCAGAATGGTGCTATAAAAATAACGAACATCACTGATGGAGGAAGAGTATGCCGAGATTGCGAAAGATGCTCAACGACTTGAGTGCTCCGTATATTCAGTTGCTCATGAGACAAATCGAAACTCAGAGCAAGACAACGCTCGTAAACTGGGCGGTCGATTACTCTGAGAGAGTTATTCTGCCTCTGTGGTTGAAGTATTGCCCGGACGACTTACGTCCAAAATTTGCGCTGGATTCCGCGAGACAATGGCTAAACGGCAAAATCAAATTGCAGCAGGCGAAAAAGAAAATACTTCTGTGCCATGAGGCTGCAAGAGAGACCGAAGGAAATCACGTTGCTCACATAGCGGCGAGAGCGATTGCTCAAAGCGTATCGACTATTCATGCTGCGAGGCACTGTATAGGGCTCGCTCTCTATGGGGCTCTGGCGATCGCTTACGATGAACTGGGAACAGAGGCCCCCTGGGAACGTCTTGAGCTACGCGCCTCTGAGGAGTGTGAACGCATGCTTGCGGCACTTTGGGAAATTTCGATTGTAGACGAACCCAATCCTGCAAACATCGATTGGTACTACTGAGCGTGTTGAGTTTTAGGCGGGCAAATCGGCGTCCCACTGCACAATCACCGTAACGTTAAGAATGATTCAGTAAAGAACGAAGGCGAAGGATCAGTTGCAAGTTCCAGTGTGCCAAGTTGCAAGACACACTGCTGGAAGCGTAACAGGCTCTATCCGTCTCCAGCTGTTCCTTCTTGCTTCACAAACAAACCGGCAAGGATAAATCAGTATATCACTTACTAAATAGCAGTATTTGAAATACTATTGTGATTCCGCTCTGTCCGCGAATTTCTTGCAATGCAGCCGGCTTTTCGGCTCCAGCATCTGACCAAACCCTCAGATACCTGCTAGTTCCAGCAATTTTCTTAACTCAACAGGTCTGTATCCAATGTTTTCTACGGAAACGTTGAAGTACCTTCCTGTATAGTTCGCGCCTGACAATATGGAGTCATGGATGTGTCCGTGAATGTTCAGGGCTATATCTGCTCCTGGATTGGGCTGAGCTCTATGAGTAAGAAGAATCTTGACATCATTTCGTTCGGGATGTTCAATGACAAGCCTCTTGTGAACCTCAAGAAATCCGGCTTCAAGGTAAATCGCAGCCTTTCCATCATGATTACCCTTTATCAGTATGATTGAACCGTTCAGAAGCCTACGAAATCTCTTGGCATTCTGTTTTGGTCTCATACAAAAATCACCGAGAAGATACACAAGATCGTCCTCCACGACTGTCTCGTTCCAACGGTCTATTAGTTTCTGATTCATGGTTTCCACATCGGGAAAGGGTCGACTGGTATAGGCGATTATGTTCTTGTGGTCAAAATGTGTATCGGAGATAAAGAACACTTTCATATTATTGAACGACTCCTGATAATCATAACGTATTTCTTGATCTGACCAAACGATATCTCACGAAACTCTTAGGATATTACTGCAACGATCCGCACAAGAGGAACTCGTATATCCTGAATGCGCATGAATTCGATTATATGATAGTTTGAGTATCTGACCAGTGTCAACTTCCAGGTTTCGCTTTGACTCACTCATAAACCATCGAGCAAACTTATCTGAGAGGTCTAGTTCAATATTACGATCTCCACAAAAAAGGGGACAGGTTTCGCCAGCCTCTACCCTAGGTTTATCTGCCTCAGCTGTCCTTAACTGAAAAATCGTCAAGAGAGCAAACTCAGAACGCCGTCCTGCAAACCCGAAAACCCAAATAATAGTATCTGAAAGTACGCACGTTTCTGCTCCGAATAGCTACTAGAACGGCGTTCTCGGTGTCAAACCAACTGCCACCACGAAACACCATGAAAGAACCACCGTCATTATACGGATTCGTCTGCTCGGAATCGGAATACTCAGAATACCAGTCTGAACAAAGCTCCCATGCATTTCCAGACATATCATAGAGTCCGAGCTCGTTGGGGGCTCTTGTGCCGACCTAGTGTGATCTGCAGTTGTTTTTTGTAATAGCTTTCAAGTTATCTTCCCGCTAAGCGGGCCTTGAAGAAGCTCAACTGAAGAATTGTATGAGTACCAGGCGGCCTCATCTGCGTTGCTGTTTCCCGAATACCTGAACCCCTTGCTTACCTTCCCACCACGGGCAGCGTATTCCCATTCGGCCTCCGTCGGCAGCCTATAGCCGACAACCGTGGAAGGATCTGTAGTTTTTATCCCATCTTTGTCTAGAAAACTACCGTTTTCGTCGTATGCCTTCGGGAGATTCTCCATTTAGCTCAGCCAGTTGCAGTATTCCACAGCATCGTTCCAGTTAACGTTCATTACACTCTCCCCTTCCCCAATTCTCATCGTCTGGGCTGCTTTTGCCTGCGGCCTCGCAGAAGGCGTCATACTCGTTGAATGTGGTCTCATACTTTCCTATATAGAAGCCGTAAGTGAATGTCACCTCGTGAGTCGGTTTTTCATTTTCGTATCCGTTGCCCCAGGTGTCTCCCATCGTGAAGCTGCCCTTCTCTACCAGCATAAATTCCCCATCTCTTGCCAGCATAGGAGTTGCCAGAAATATAACGCAGAATGTAAGAAGTATCGCTTTCTTCATTACCCCACCTTCATAAGTGAGGCTTCGCACCTAAAGTAAGTACGTGAAGACTAAGGAAATATACGGCAGGTAGAGCAACGCGCTCATATGATCAATATAGCAGTTTTTCCATCTTAAAGGAATGAATATTCACTTGTGAAAACTGCCGTCTCGAGAATTTGCTTTTCGATTCATAAGCCTGGCTAATCTCTCTATATCATCGCTCCAGTCCAGCACTCATAAAGGCTGGTTCGGGATTGACGATGAGCATGGGAGTGAACATTGTGAATATGGGAAGAAGCAGTCCCGATTATTCCGGCAAGAACCTAAACGAATCTGGCGTAACGATATTTCCTGCACAAAAGGCTTTTGTAAATGATTTTCTTGTCTTGTAATTGTTTTTCCCGCAGTTTAGTAAGTGCCTGGAGGTTCATCCGTAATTATTTTTCTTGACTTGTGCTAAAATATAACAGTAATTCTTGGATTGTAATCGTTTTTCCGGAGGAAGCTATGGCTGAAATCGATCGGGATAGATCGACTGAAGGACTCGCGGGGTACGCGGCACTTATAGAGCGATATGACTTGGATGTTATTCCAAATTGGCACAGGTCACTAGTGACCACGAGTGGAATCCGCCGGATCGACTCGAACGAGGGCATAATCGAGGAGGTATATACTTCTAAGTACTGGCCGGGGGATACACTTGGTGATCATCTTGAATTTGCGCTCAAATATGACGGGACGAACCTCGCCATACTCGCCAGCCTCTTTGAGGTAGTTGCAGAGGAAGACTTTCTCGAGTATGTACGCTCAAGACCAACCGGCAAATATGCCAGGCGGCTGTGGTATCTTTATGAGTTTCTTACCGGAAGAGCGCTTCCGCTCGATGACTTGAAGCAGGGTAACTACATTAATCTGCTTGAACCGGAAGAATACTACACGGTCAGCCCGGCCCGCCAGATTCGTCGCCAGCGAATCAACGACAATCTACTGGGTGACCCACGCTTTTGCCCAACGGTTCGACGAACTGAAACCCTTCGAAGCTTTGAAACAGCCGATCTTACCGGTAGATGCCGCAGGGCAGTGGCTGGCTATTCCCCGGAGTTGCTCAGGAGAGCGCTCGGCTATCTGTACACCAAGGAGACAAAATCCTCTTTTGAGATCGAAAATATTAAGCCCACATCGACCAGAACCGAGCGATTTGTGGCGTTACTTCAGCTGGCTGAGCAGGAAGACTTTTGTGAAAAACCGCGCTTGATCGAACTTCAGAATCGCATTGTCGATCAACGATTTCGCGATTACGATTACCGGACGAGCCAAAACTACGTCGGAGAAACAATCGCCTGGCAAAAGGAAAGGATACATTTTATATGTCCAAAGCCTGAGGACCTGGCTGACATGATGGAGGGTCTAATAACTGCCCATAAGCGCATGGACGCTAGCGATGTGTCGCCCGTGGTTCACGCCGCCGTTATCTCCTACGGGTTCGTTTTTTTGCACCCTTTCCAAGACGGCAATGGTCGAATCCACCGTTTTCTGATCCACAACATCCTTGCCCGCCGGGGCTTCACTCCCAAAGGCGTCATGTTCCCCGTATCGGCATCGATGCTCAAGAATTCTGCAGACTATGACGCCTCTCTTGAAGCGTTCTCACGGCATATTATGGCCCTGGTGGAATACTCGCTCGATGAAGATGGCCGCATGACCGTTCATAACGATACTGCCAAGTGGTACCGCTATATCGATATGACGCCCCAGGTGGAGGCTCTCTTCAAGTTCATCGATCAGACCATTGAGGTCGAACTAACCCAAGAATTGGCGTTTCTAGCCAATTACGATGAAACAAAGAAAGCCATCCAGGAAATCGTTGATATGCCCGACCGGTTGATAGACCTCTTCATCCGCTTCTGCCTGCAGAATAATGGCAGACTTTCAACACAAAAACGCAAGAGTCACTTTGACTTTCTTTCAGACGAGGAAATCGCACGCATGGAGCAGGCCGTTCTTGCAGCCTACGGCGACATGATCTCGAACGCTGATTGATGGTGCTCCCACGAAACTCCTGGCGGTCGGCGACATTCATTCCGGTTCTTAGACCTTCGTCACAAATCATGGACTCGTCCTTCGAAGCGCAGTTACAAGTTGTCAGTTCCAGGTTGCAAGCATAAGAACCGCTTTGCGTTTAAAAGCGGGAAACCGCTGAGCGCTGTAATGGTCGTTATCCGTTGACCGTTCAAGAGCAAGAACCCGTTCGCCGAAAATAGCAACCGAGAAAGTGCGTTGTCGAGACGTTCACTGCGCTCACGAAAAGGCGAGTCTCGCCAGGTGGAGCCTGACTCGCCTGCGTTAGCAGACTGGCTCTTGGATGCTTACAACAACTCTTTTTGGAAGAGCTGTCATCCCGTAATGCTCCTATACGGGATCTCACTCTTGCTAGACTCCAGACCCCAGACTCCGGGCCCCTCTTAATTTCGTCATGCTCGTTTCAGCATCTCGCTTTTGACGATATACTTAGAATGGAACTCAAGTAAACCATGGTGGTATAACATTTTTGCATGGGGTGTCCCCGTGGGCGGAGCAGGAAATAGGCTCCGTTTTTGTTTTCTTCTAGTGTTTAAGAATTGCCTCACAGATGTTTGCCTTCAATTTCTAGTTTGGCATGAAAAACGAAGTCTGACCCTGTTCTATGCTAGAAGATGATGAGGCATCAGAGCCGACCGATATATCTGAAACTATTTTAACGCAAGTAGAGAGGTGTACCGATGGAACAATTTTAGGTGAATGCAGTGCAACTAAGATTGGTTATAAGTGTGAGGATCTTATCTTGGTGCCAAAGTGTACTGAGTGCGGTTGTCCTAATCATTATACTTGTAATACTCGAACTGATGAATGTCGTCGCACCTTTTTGGGCTTTTGGGCTTGACCTTTGGGTGTATCTGAGGTTTCTTTTGTTTACCCGCTACTTCCCCCTGCTGCAGAACCCACAATGATTTTTTCTAGGCTACTCGTATTGCAGATAATAAACCTTATCGCCTTTTAAGACTGAGAAGCTTAGCTGTTTTAACGAACTTCCTTCGTAAACATATTTATCGCCAGGTAGCATATTGCCGACTGCAAGAACAAGTTGTTGAACTGCTTTATCTAACCCTGATAGATAGGGGTATGTAGAAAAATTGCTATCCTGTCTATAGTGACTATCCATGTTTTCCTTGTGTGCGTTGATAAATAGTAAATGACCAAACTCATGGATAAGTGAAGAAAAAATTTGTTCTTCTAATGGGTATTCTCTGCCGACGTTGATTCCTCCAAGTTTCATCAGGTTGGAAACAGGCAATGTGCTAATCCACACTTGTCCTATTTGATAATCCCAAAATTCTACGTATATAGTGTTTTCTTGTGGTGTGCCTAATTCGCTGCTATAAGATATGCTATATCCTGGTCCAAATACATGTTCAACAGCTTCAGGGATTGCGTCCAAAACATTTTGCGCGACATATTCATTATCGCCTTTAACAACCACTACGTTTGGCCTGGGAAAGCTTGGGAAAATCTGATGTCTCCATGTGACATTGCCTTTTGGGATATAAACCCCTCCATCCATGGGTTGATATCCATTATTACACAAACTGTAGTATAACCACTCGTTGATTAAAGGATTGTCTTGCGATAGAATCAACGAAGTGCTTCCCAAATCTGTATCTGCAAAGAAATGCCTTGTTTTGTCTAAAAAGCCTGATTTGCTAAGCACCACATACAATAACGCCTCATCATACGCCTTTGGGTCCACCTGAAATTTAATACTGCCTTGAGAGTTCGTAGTCCCTTGAAAAAGCAGTTCACCTAACGCGGAATCAATTCCGATTCTATAATGGTAAAGATCACCATACTCTTCCTTTTCCATCCAGTTAACATCCCTTTGGTAAACCTTGACACTCACATTGGATTGGTTGCTAATTTGGCTTCCTACAACTATCCCACCACTTACGTTAAGGGTTTGACCTGAGACCTTTAACTCTAAGTCAGTCATAGGCGTAACCTGGAAAGTCTTGGTAACCTTTTCTCCCAGGTTTTGCGTGTCCGTTGCCTGAACTGTGATGCCTGCAGGACCGTTATAATCCTCATTTAGCCTAGTAAACGTAATCAAAAGATCAGTATCATTTACCTTTTGGTATGAAACGTTGTATCTATCTGAAGAAACCGCAACCTCCAGCTGTGAAAGCGGGTCTTCATCCGCAATCTTTACCGTAACATCCTTATTCTCCCCTTCCTTAATGGTAAAATCAGGTATTTCAATTGCCGGCTTGGAATTGGCAACATCGTTTACTATGATTTCTAATGATCTTGTAGTGGTATTTCCTTCATCATCCGAAACAGTCATCTCTAGGCCAGTTGTTCCCACATACGCCGGGTCTTTAGGTGTGAATGTAAGCCTTCCATCCGTTGCGCTAATCGCCTCAAATGCGATATTGTATTTATCGCAAACAAAACTCTTGGCGATCCCGTTGTACCAATCCGAATAATCATCTGTTAGCTTAAATGTAAGCTGAAATGCTTGGCCTTTATCAACCTCAATAGAGGTTGGCCAATCTGTGACCACAAGATCTGGCGTGTCTTTGACGGTAATAGGCAGGGCATAAGTTGCCAAACCCCCTTCAAGATCGGTTGCCTTAACGGTCATGCCTGCACTGCCGTAATAGTTCCTGTCCTTTGGTGTGCCTGTAACCTTTACTGTATTTGGTGCTATTCTTTCAAGCGAAACATTGTACTGCGTTGACATTGCTTCAATTAGCAACTCTGTAAACTCAGTATTGTCATCTGTTATAGTGAAATCAACCACTGCCTGCAGGCCTTCATTAATAATTAGCGACGCGGGTCCAGAGATCTCTGGCGGATTATTTGGATTAACAACATCGTTTACTATTATCTCCAACGATCTTGTAGTGGTATTTCCCTCATCATCAGAGACAGTCATCTCTAAGCCAGCTGTTCCTACGTACGCTGGGTCTTTAGGTGTGAATGTAAGCCTTCCATCCGTTGCGTTAATCGCTTCAAATGCGACATTGTATTTATCACAAACAAAACTCTTGGTGATTCCGTTGTACCAATCAGAATAATCATCTGTTAGCTTAAATGTAAGCTGAAATGCTTGGCCTTTATCAACCTCAATAGATGTTGGCCAATCTGTAACCACAAGATCAGGTGTGTCTTTGACGGTAATAGGCAGGGCATAAGTTGCCAAACCCCCTTCAAGATCGGTTGCCTCAACGGTCATGCCTGCACTGCCGTAATAGTTCCTGTCCTTTGGTGTGCCTGTAACCTTTACTGTATTTGGTGCTATTCTTTCAAGCGAAACATTGTACTGTTCTGACATTGCCTCAATCAGCAACTCTGTAAACTCAGTGTTGTCATCTGTTATATTGAAATCAACCACTGCCTGCAGGCCTTCATTAATAATTAGCGACGCGGGTCCAGAGATCTCTGGCGGATTATTTGGGTTAACAACATCGTTTACGATAATCTCCAGCGTTTTGTTGGTAGTATTTCCTTCATCATCAGAAATGGTCATCCCAAAATCGGTTGTTCCTACATACCCAGGATCTTTTGGTGTGAATGTAAGCCTTCCATCCGTTGCGTTAATCGCTTCAAATGCGAGATTGTACTTGTCACAAACAAAACTCTTGGTGATTCCGTTGTACCAATCAGAATAATCATCTGTTAGCTTAAATGTAAGCTGAAATGCTTGGCCTTTATCAGCCTCAATAGAGGTTGGCCAATCTGTGACCACAAGGTCAGGTGTGTCTTTGACGGTAATAGGCAAGGTATAAGTTGCCAAACCCCCTTCAAGATCGGTTGCCTCAACGGTCATGCCTGCACTGCCGTAATAGTTCCTGTCCTTTGGTGTGCCTGTAACCTTTACTGTATTTGGTGCTATTCTTTCAAGCGAAACATTGTACTGTTCTGACATTGCCTCAATCAGCAACTCTGTAAACTCAGTGTTGTCATCTGTTATATTGAAATCAACCACTGCCTGCAGGCCTTCATTAATAATTAGCGACGCGGGTCCAGAGATCTCTGGCGGATTATTTGGGTTAACAACATCGTTTACTATTATCTCCAGCGTTTTGTTGGTAGTATTTCCTTCATCATCAGAAATGGTCATCCCAAAATCGGTTGTTCCTACATACCCAGGATCTTTTGGTGTGAATGTAAGCCTTCCATCCGTTGCGTTAATCGCTTCAAATGCGAGATTGTACTTGTCACAAACAAAACTCTTGGTGATTCCGTTGTACCAATCAGAATAATCATCTGTTAGCTTAAATGTAAGCTGAAATGCTTGGCCTTTATCAACCTCAATAGATGTTGGCCAATCTGTGACCACAAGGTCAGGTGTGTCTTTGACGGTAACTGGTACCCTAAATGTGATACGTGCGCCATTATGGTCAGTTGCAGAAATATCCATGTACGCTGAACCGTAATAGTTTTTATTGATTGGCGAGCCTTTAATACTGAAGTTATCCGGCAGTGTCTTTTCGATAGAACTGAAAGCGAATCTATCCGAACTAACCTCTAAAAGAATTTGGTCTAAACCGCTATTATCATCACTGACCTTACCTGCCAATAAAATATCCTGACCTTCGTTGATAATGATAGATGTTTTTTCAGGTTCAAGTGTCGGAGCGTTATTTGGCGGGGGTAAAAGAGGGCATCCAGAAAGTAAGAGAACTATCGATGCTAATCCTGCAGCAATGGTTGATTTTGTTATTTTTCCCATCAATACCACTACCCCTTAACATCCTGACGGCATTTTCAGATAAAGTAATCGCTTTTTAAAAACTTCTTGATGCGTTCATTATAACATTACAGACATCCTCCATAAGTAAGAAGCTAGCCTTGTTACCAAGCGACACTTCAAATGAAAATGGTCTTCTTCGCAATTACTTTATGCAAAAACGTTTCTACAAAAGAGTATTATCTTTCCTTGCACTTTCGCCATCACCGGTCGCGCCGGCTTAAGATCCTTCGGGACTTCATTTTTTTGCATTGTTGCCCGATCCTGTGAATTCATTCCTGTGTAGAGCGGTTGCAAGTTGTCAGTTTCAAGTTGCAAGCATAAGAACCGCTGTGCGCTTAAAAGCGGGAAACCGCTGATTGCTGTAATGGTCGTTATCCGTTGACCGTTCAAGAGCAAGGACCCGTTCGCCGAATATAGCAACCGAGAAAGTGCGTTGTCGAGACGTTCACTGCGCTCACGAAAAGGCGAGTCTCGCCAGGTGGAGCCTGACTCGCCTGCGTTAGCAAACTGGCTCTTGGATGCTTACAACAACTCTTTTTGGAAGAGCTGTCATCCCGTAATGCTCCTATACGGGATCTCACTCTTGCTAGACTCTAGACCCCAGACTCCAGACCCCTCTTAATTTCGTCATGCTCGTTTCAGCATCTTGCTTTTAACGATATACTTAGAATTGAACTCAAGTAAACCATGGTGTTATAATATTTTTTCATGGGGGTGTCCCGGTGGGCGGAGCAGATAAAGGGCTCCGCTCAACCTTTCTTTCCTGCCAATTAGGAATACTCTCACAGTTTTTTGCCTTCGATTTCTCTTTCGGTATGAAAAATCGAGTCTGACCTTGTTCTATTACTGTTCTATTAGAAACCGAAATCCCAGGATAATTTCTGGATGACAGAGCGGCTCTTAAAAAGACTCTTTAAGAAATTCTCCCTGAACTGGAGTATTACTCCGTTCTTAATGCAATCTAGATCCAGGCGAGCACTTTCCCCGGGGACATCATGAAGGGAGCTAGACACGCTTGGATATCGCTCATTGGAAGCACTTCGTCTGATATATCAATCCCAAGTTTTTGTTTCATGAAGTCTCTTCTTGACTCAAAACGAGCGCTAGTATTCGGAAATTTCTTTCTTAACTCGTTTCTCAGTGACTCGTCTGCCAGCACAAGACCATCTTCTACATGTACTCCAAAAAGCGGTGATCCGGGAGATGAAATGATGTCACATTGAATTGCCATTCCCGAGTGCAATGTGTCACGGGATCCCTCATAGAATGGGGAATTTAACCACTCATCGTTGTGAATTAGATGACCAGGGTTTAGACTAACTCCATTATCAGGATTTTCCACGAAGTTCTTTACAGCATTATAGACTGACCTTCCATCAGTTCCAATTTTCAGAGATTCATACCATCTTGTCATCATCTCAAAATATGGAAAGTAAAGTTCTTGGAGAATGTTCGATACAGAATATGGAAAGTGTTTCTCATCTTCCGCAGCGAGACCGGCTCTTGCAATATTTGCTCCCCAAACTCCGAAACCGAAGTTTATATATTCACCCAACTCTAGTTTTCTAAAGGGTGAGGGTGAACTCAATCCTAGAAGAGCGTTCTTCCCGAAGCCAACTGTTATATGGCATGATAATGGCGGAAACCCTGCGTAAGCAAGAAGCCCGGCTGCCTCGTATTCTGAGATCCCTTCACGCAGACCATGCAAAAGCCTACGGACCCCTGAGTAAACGATGCAGGATGCACTCTCGAATGAGGCTATATCTTCTGCACTCAGGAATGTTCTTAAACCTTTTTCCGGGTGCATAAATATATCCGTCTGATTAACAACATTCTCGTATCCTGCTAAAGATCTAACTACATCGGTTATGAAACTAGGAACATCTATACTATATTGTGGAGAGCTAAATTCCTTCTCCCTAAAGTATTTCGTTCCAACAAGGCCTATTTTCGAACCCTTTTCAATTCCAGTATCTTTCAAAACAGATTCCAGTGAATCGCTTTTGTCTCTTGGCTGTCCCATTAAACTGAATGTCTGGAAGAGCACTATTTCAACCGGCAGTTTAGCAACGTCTTTATATCCAAGACCTTCGTTTCCAACAAGCAAATAAGGGGTTCCTCTTTTGGGGACTACGAGAATAGACTCTTCGAAACGCGGGTCGTAGCCAGTTAGATAGTGAAGATTTGCAAAATGCTCTCTGTCACCATAAATTACTAGAAAATCTAGCTTCCTCTCTTCCATGGCATTTCTCACAAGATTTAGCCTATCCTGATACTGAAGCGCAGTGATTTCAACATAATTGTCGATGGTCTTATCCTCTGGTAGCTCTATTTCCACTATTCTTATTTTCTTCACTAATCTGCCCCCATTCGGTTTTTGTTAATCAATCGATTTTGATGCTAAGTGTTGGCATAAAATGACCGTTATGAGATATTCCTGCGTTCCCATCTCTGTCGAGAGCAATTACCCCACACGAGAATCCACGTCTTGAACATATGTCTACAACTTTTGAACAAGCTTCTTGAATGGGTGTACCATTCTCTACCATTTCTACTACTTTTCTGGTTACGCCTACTCTGATAATCCCCTCACCAATTCCTGTTGCCGAAGAACCTCCGTAGAAGGTCGCAAAAGTTCCTGCACCAATAATCGCCGAATCACCTACTCTTCCAGGAAATGCTTTTGCAATTCCTCCCGTTGAAGTGCCTGCAACGATGTATCCTTTTGAATCTATAGCAACGGCCCCTACAGTGGAAAACAGCTTGTGTTCTTTGAGCCTTTCTGTGTACTCCAAAATGAAATTCCTGAATTCTTCTGGAAGTTTATCGATTTCTCTTTGGTCAACATTTCCGTGCTGTTCTTCCGGGCTAACTTCACGAAACCCTGAAATGCGCGCAAATATCTCTGCACCTTTACCACATAGAAGAAGATGTGGCATTTCCTCCATAACTTTTCTTGCTACACTAATAGGATGAGCAGTATTTCTGATTCTTATCACTCCACCTGCCGACTCATTGCTGTCCATGACTGCAGCATCCATCTCAATTTCCCCAATCATGTTGTTGAAGGAGCCAATGACTCCTGCGTCAAAGTGAGGATTGTCCTCCAAGTTTCTTATCACCTGCTCAACAGCATCGAGAGCAGAGTCCATTTCCTTGAGAATCAGCAAACCTTCCTGAAACGCATCTCTTACCCCGGAAAGACGGGCTCTCTTTTCCTCATCAGGTAAGAACCCCTCATCACATCCTCCATGTACAACAAGCGCTTTCATTTTCTACTGTGACCTCCTATGTTCTAGAAGAGACCTAATCTTCAGTTGAATTCGATTTTCTGGAGAAATCTCATTATTCTTTCGTTGTTTGAACTGAAAAAATCCTCAGTATTCTGATCAGCCAAGACTTTCCCATTCTCAAGAAACACCACCCTGTCAGCGACTCTTCTTGCAAAGGACACTTCATGAGTCACAACAAGCATGGTCGTGCCTTCACGCGCTATTCGCTCAATAACTTCCAGGACTTCAGATGTCATCTCCGGGTCTAAGGCAGAAGTTATTTCATCTAGAAGAAGAGCGCTTGGTTCCATGATCAAAGCCCTCGCTATAGCGACCCTTTGCTGCTGGCCACCTGAAAGTTGTGAAGGATAACTCTTTATCTTCTCGCTGAGTCCTACCATTTCAAGAAATCTCATTGCTTTCTCCTGCGCTTTCTTTTTCTCAATTCCCAGAACGTGGATGGGGCTCAGCGTAACATTTTCGAGGACGTTAAGATGAGGGAATAGATTGAACTGCTGAAAAACCATTGAACACTTCTCTCTTATCTCCCTAACATTCTTCTTTTCGTTTATGGATAGTCCATCAACAACGATATCACCGCCATCTATTTTCTCAAGACCATTTATGCAACGTAAAAGTGTGCTCTTGCCTGCACCGCTTTGGCCCATTATTACGGTGACTCCTTTATCAAAATCAATGCTTAGTTTATTCAGTACATTTGTGCTGCCGAATGATTTGCTGACATTGCGAACTTGAATCATGTGCTGCCTCCTCAACCTATCTTTCCATAGGACTTAACTCGGGATTCGGCGTATCTGGCGAATTTGGATATTGGAAAAGACAAAGCAAAATACAGGACTGCGACAATCGACCATATGAGAAATGGTCTGTACGTTCGGAGAGTAAGCATATATCCAACTCTTGTAAGATCAACGAAACCAATAAGAGAGACAAGAGAGGAAACCTGTAACTGATTCACGCAAAGTCCTGCAAAGGAAGGAATGAATACTCGAATGGCTTGAGGAACAATTACAAGTCTGAATGTTTTCCAATAATTCATCCCCAGCGAGTAGGCGGCTTCCCACTGCCCTTTTTCAACGGACCTGATGGATGCATCGACAATTACTGCAGCAAATGCGCTCGTATTTATTCCAAGAGTCCAGACAGCAGCCTGAAAAGCTGATAGGCTGAAATCGGTTACCATCGCAATGCCATAGTAAGCAAAGAAGAGTTGCGCAACCAGTGGTGAATTCCTTATCGGTTCTATGTACACTAACAGCAGTTTACTCATAACGGGTATCTTCAGGCTTCTCAGTAGTCCAATGAAAAACCCGATAGCAAGGCCTATTGCGATAGCCAGAAGGGTGACCGTAATTGTCATTCCCATCCCCTTCAAAAGAAGCAAAGCGTCATAACTAGTTAGTTTTGGAAATATATACTCTTCCACGGTTCATCCCTCCCCCTAGGAAATTCCCTTGCTTATGAATTTTCTGTCTACAAAATGAATGAGTCCGGAGAGAGAGAACGTCAATACACAGTACAGAACTAATATCGTCAAGTATATTTCAAATGGTCTGAAGGTATTTGAAGACAAAGTCATCGCATTACTCATCAGTTCGTTAGCTGTAATTGACACAGCAACAGAAGTTGTGAGTATCAAGTTAATAAAATTACTTCCAAGCGGTTTGAACGTCACTCTCAATGCATTAGGAATGATTATTAAACGTACAATTTGAAACTTCGTAAATCCTAGTGACTCGGCTCCTTCAATTAATCCCTTATTTATTGAAATGATACCCGCTCTGATAATTTCACTGTTATAAGCCGCGTTGTTGATTCCTAAAGCAATAATAGCCGTTGTCACCGGCTCTGTTGAAATTCCCAGTTCAGGTAGTCCGAAGTAGAAAAAGAACAACTGAACAAGAAATGGAGTGTTTCTGAAGAATTCGACATATGCTATCGCTATGCTTGAAAAGACTTTATTCTTTGAGATCCTCATGAAAGCTACTACAAGGCCAATAAAGAACCCAATTATTAAGGAGAAAACCGAAATATAGAACGTCATCTTGAGCCCTTCGAGCAAGAAGTCAAGATTGTTGAAAATAACTCTGAAATGTAAGGTCAACAGTAGCCCTCCAATACAAATCAAATCTGCTCTCTTACATTAATCTGGGACTCAACTCCCGCAAATCCTTGAGGGAGTTGAGTCGCCAATAACAGATGCGAGATCTACCAGATGTAAGCGAGTTCTGCAGTCGGCAGAACACCCCACCACTTCTTGTATAGTTCTGCCTGCTGACCGGTGCTAATAAACTGCGAAACAAACATATCTATCCATCTCAGGAAATCAGGATTTCCTTTCTGTACACCAATACCTATAGGATCAGAAGTGTACAGTTTAGGCAACGCGGTGAATTCATCATACTGACCGGCCATGTAGTCAACTAATGTTCCATCTTCGATTGCTGCTTCAACTTTGTTCTGTCTTAGCAGAAGAATCGCGTTAGTAAACTCTTCAATGTAGACAAATTCGGTGTCTGGGGCCATCTTTTTTACAAGCGCTTCACCTGTCGTTCCTCTGCCAATTGCGACCTTTCTCCCATTGAAATCCTCTATGCTCTCGATATCGCTACCGGTTCTAACAAGGATTTTTATGCCGGTTCTAAGATAAGGCATGGAGAAATCTACCGACTTTGCCCTCTCGAGATTTGCAGTCATGTTGGCAATTACAAGGTCAATTTTGTCAGACATCAGCATAGGTATTCTTGTGGCACCTGTTACTTCAACTATTTCTAGTTCCACACCCAAAGCTTCTGCAATGAGAGTGGCAACATCTACATCATAGCCCATAGGCTCATTTTTCTCATTTCTGAAGCCTATTGGGGGTCCACCAAGCGCTATTCCAACAACAATTTTCCCCTCTTGTAGAATCTTGTCAAGTTTGTCCGCACCCATCATCGTACCTGTAAAAATCACGCTTAGAATCAACAATACAATCAATACTTTCTTCACAATTTTCCCCTCCTTGGATTTTTGGTGTTAGCAACTCGATCAAGACAGCAGATTATCGCCCCCTTTCAGCAAGTCTCGCTATCTGGATGGCTCGCAACAGGATTCTCTTTTCACTAGCAAGGGGGGCAGAACAACATGCTTTTTCGAGTCAAGAGCGCTCCTCGCAGTGATTCTCCTTAGTATTTCATTCGCGGCCATACGACCAAGCTTTTCTAGAGGCTGACTTACTGAGGTTAGCTTTGGCCTCACTACCCTTGACATTTCTGTGTCGTCATATCCAATCAAAGAGATGTCTCTCGGAATAGTAAGTCCTGATTCTTCAACTGCCTCCATAGCGCCAATTGCCATGTGATCATTCGCACAAAAAACGGCTGTTGGTGGTTCAGGAAGGTTTAGAAGAGTTTTCATTCCTTCCCTACCTGATTCAATATTCCAGTCACCCTCGACAACGTAATCTTCTCGGAACATAACTCCGATTTCTTTCAGAGAATCAACATAACCATTGAATCTATCTACCGCATTATATGCGTAAAAGGGGCCACCAATGTGAGCAATTTTTCTGTGACCGAGTGTGGCCAGATAATTCACAACATCAAATGCTCCCTTGTAGTTGTCTATCTCAAAAGAACTAAGTGTATCACTCAGCTTCTTGTTGATCGTAATTATTGGCAAGAAGACGTCGAGACTCTCGAGAAAAGAGTAGTCCGATTCATCAATTATTAGTATTAGCAGACCGTCAGCACTACTACTCTGAGCATGGCTTATAATATTGTTTTCCCTCTTCTTGCCGTCCAGATTAATGAATTCAAAAGAGAATTGATAATGCTTTTCAGACAGAGTTAAACTAACTCCCTTAAATATCGGATTGTAGAAGAGCCAGCTAGAAGGTATTAACCAACCAGAGTATTCTGTAGCTTTTCCCATCATAAACAGGGACACTGTTTCACTTGTTCTTTTTGAGAGTCTCCTGGCGAATGAATTCGGAGTGTAGTTGTGTTCTGCAGCCAACTTGGTAATGAGTTCTACAGTCTTGGCGGCAA
Organism: Mesotoga sp. H07pep.5.4; assembly: GCF_003664935.1. Lineage (NCBI taxonomy): Bacteria > Thermotogati > Thermotogota > Thermotogae > Kosmotogales > Kosmotogaceae > Mesotoga > Mesotoga sp. H07pep.5.4. The sequence goes on along the minus strand of NZ_JFHM01000002.1, from coordinate 52,507 downwards.
CCTTCGGATTGCCGCTAAGCGCCAAAGAGACTGTTGCCTTTGAAACATTTGCCTCCCTTGCTAAATCTTCCAGTCTGGTTTTTATCACTCTCTTTGCTTTCTCTTCCAAGGAATACTCCTTTCAGAGATGTATTAAACCGGTTTAAATTTCTCGATTGGCAGGATTCGATCTTGATATGGTTCGGGATTCTTTCAGAGAGTAACACTCGGTTTCACTAATGCCAGACATTCAATCATTGATTTTAACCGGTTTAAATACTCTTTAAAACACAAGTTCCATTCGTAATGGTAATCATTGTTGTTGAGAGTCGAAGTAACAACTAGGAGGAGTGATATCTATTTCAAACCGTCCTCAAGATGATAACAGTTACAAACTCAATCACCAAAGCTAAAAAATCAACGTCTTCTTTGGGCTCCAGTGATAAGGAATAACTATTGACAATTATTCGTGTTTTTTGCCTTATTTGACCTTCACTTGCATGAGGGGGATTTTGAAATCGCGTAACTGATCACTCAAAAGTCTGCAGGCCCGCACTGTAAAATAAGGAATGACATATCTATTTCTGCTAGCAAATCCAGAGTCTTGGTAGTCAACCATTGGTCAAAATGATACGGTCTGAATGAAACTGAGCAGCAATGTAAAAACCTCGGCAATGCGTAGTCTGAACTTGTTTCAGAATCCCGATCTAAGATCAGTTGTAAGTTGGGAGTTCCAAGATGCAAGTATAAGAACCGCTTTACGCTTGAAATCAAGGACCCGCTGATCGCTGTGAAGACCCTTTCTCGGCCGACTATGTGACTAAGGAGCGACTTTTCTGCCCGACGCAGTCGGGAACTGGCCTCGCCGAAGGCGAGACTGGCCAGGCGGAGCCTGACTGGCCTGCGTCAGCAGACTGGCTGTTAGATTCTCCTGAGAACCCTTTTTACGAGTTGAGATTCTGAGCAGGATCATCTAAGAATGACACGATGAAAGAAAAGGCTGTAATCTCTGATTACTCATGCCAACGGCATACTCTGTCATTTGAACTTGTTTCAGCATCTCGGTTCTAAGAGCGCTGGACACTTGCCGAGAGACGATAATCGCTGTGAAGAGCCGTCCTTGGTTCTTCGCTGTCCCAATCATGACGCTTCCTTATCCAGTTCATGATAGAAGAGAGAGTCTCTGTTCTTCGCGTCTTATCTCAAGATATTGTCTTGCAGGAAGAGAAAACCTGCCAATTCCAGCACTAAGAATAGTGTTTTGGAGATGCAAATAATCGAGCCCGTCACGGATGTTGTCCGGATTTGCAGAAGAACCCTTACCCGGGATTTCAGATAGAGTAATCTGAGTTGCTTTTGAACCCGAGTCTAATGAAGCCTTCCATGATAAAGGCTATGATGTTATTCACACTATTAAAATGTTAGACACCCATATAACGCATTGTATAATCTTGTGTCCAATAAAAGAGCTTTCTACAAGCGGATGAAATAGAATTCAATAACCAAGGAGGTAGGAAAATGAGAAAGATCTCAATTCTTTTGATCTTGTCCTTGGCCGTAGTTCTTTTTTCCAGCGATAACTGCTTCACACAGGAAAGCGTCGAACACTTCAAAAAACTACTGGAGAGCCAGGGTTTCACAGTTCAGGAAGGTAGCCTGTACCTGTTTAATCCGGCCGACCTGTTCGGGAACTATATACTGCCCAGCTGTTTTTGCAACAATGCCGATTCTCCGTACGCCGTCTACCTTATTCCCGAAGGGCCGGGTCAGATGACTCCCAACAAGTACCCCTGGACCTACAAACTGAAAGAGAACGAGGCAATTATCTATCTCGGCTGGACGCCGCCACCTATGGTTTATTTCAGTTATCAGACCTTTTTAGCCGGTAGATTCTATAAAGATGCATTTCACAGGATATTCGGGAACCTCGGGGACACTATCAATATTTCCACTATAAACACGGGCGAGTCAATAGAGGAAGATACGGAAGGCACGGACTTCAACGCTCCAACAATAATAATCAGCACACCAGACAGGAATACCGACGCCGTTTTGAGAGCAGAAATAGCCAGAGCCGGCTTCGATGTTGGAATAGTAAACACGGAAGTACTTCCTTCAGCCCTGTTGAGACTTGGGCTGGAACATGATGATGACGAGCTGACCTTCCTTTTCAGAACAGCTTTCTTCGAAAATGAAGCCGATAGAGAGTTTTATACCAGCGATCCACCGCTCGTCGGTTACAAAGAGATACTCGTGAAGCCACCTTATCAAAGCAATTTCAGAGGCTGGGTCTTCAGAGTAACGCCCCCGGAAGATCTCAAGAGCGATCCATTCCCGATTCCGCCTCTCAGGGTAAGGGCTACGGGCGATACCTCCGAACTCGAACTGGCCAAGACGATGGATAGGTTGCGTGAGGCCATCCTGAAGGAGTACGAAGGCCTGCACTTCAGCGAGCTGAAGAGCTACAGGTGGTTCGAAGAGAGCTATCACGGCATACAGACAACAACGGATGTATTCGGCGAAACCAGGGATACCGTTTACTTCCGTACCGACACCTTTGAGCTCTCTGAGTCTGGCGAAGATTTCGTTATCGTCTATGGCCCAATACACTCCCTTACCGGGAAATCCATCTACTCGAGCTTTATACTCTACACCGGCGATATCGTGAAAGATCTGCTACCCCTGCAATCGAGGATTATGCTCGGTTTCTTGAGTGTGAACAGCCAAACGAACGAGCAAAGCAAGCTAGGCCTTAAGGGAAGCGCAAAGCGGTTCCTTCCAGACGACCCAAATGCCGAACTTTTTTATGTTTGGAAGATAGCCAAAGCTAACCCGGATAAAGAGGATTACTGCGCCGTAGTGCCTGAATCCAATTATGAGAGGATCACCTACAACGAGCTTTTTGTAGCCTTCAGAGCTTACATAGACCCAAAACTGGCCGTAAGTGCCGCGTATGAGGAAATACTCATGGATAAAGTCATATATTTCTCGCAGGAGAAATAGAAAAAATGTGCCTTAGGCTTTAGCTGTAGAATTCATTAAGCTGTATCAGACAAATGTGCGAAGAAAAAATGAGGAAAAGCAAATAATTAGTGAGGGCGAAGGGTTCGAAATAGCTTCCAAACGATGTGTATTAGATGATGATAATGTCCCGATTATTCCCATCCAATACCTCCTTAAGTTATCATGTCAACTTCTGTGAGGTAAGGTACTCTATCATTTCCTGTCTTTTTCCTCTCCTTGCAGCATATCTCAATATGCTATCTGCGTTTAGTGCATATGTATCGAAGGCATTTCTGAAAACCCTGTCAATTTCGGCATCACCAAATGGCTCAAGAGCGGGCTCCCTTGAGAACAAATCTACAAGCATTTTCTCGAGTTTCGGTATTACGATTCCACCACTATCGAGATTTATCATCTCTTGTACGGAAAAAAGGAGTCTGGTCATACCCGGTTACTCCGGTTACTCGATTTTGATGTTCTCTGTCTTTTCTCCTGTGCATATCGCCTCTATTAGTCTCTCTAATATCCCGATGCCTATAGACATGATCCGGTAGTGAATGAGCATCTCACGTCTTCGGGTTGCTTCTCGGAACTGCGCGGCATCGAGTCGAATGACTCATGGGTGTCTGTATCCTGCATTTGTCTTCTCAAAGACTGTGAGTCTTGAAAAAAGGAGTTTCTGTTATTCAAGGATGAAAGGGGTATAGTTCGGGCTGATGAAGTTGGTGTGTCAAGGGAATTCTTGTCAATGCTACTGCGAAAATTGTATACTATACAGTAAGTTACTGACCAGTATACAAATTGGAGGCAAAGATGGAATTCTTTGATCGTGCCGATGAAATAGAATTTTTCGAGGGACTCGCGAAGCGAAAGTCAAAGAAGATGGTTGCGCTCTTCGGGCGCAGGAGGATCGGCAAAACCACCCTTTTGAAGAAGGTCTATCCGAACGCCCGATACTTCTTTGTTGACACCCGTACTTCCGAGACTTTGCTGAAAGATTTCTCTTCACAGATATTCGAAGGAAGCTTTGACAATTGGGAAGGCTTCTTCAGGGGGTTATTTCGGCTTCAGGAAGTGGTGATCTTCGACGAGTTTCAGAACTTCATGAGAGTCGATCAATCGGTCTTTTCGATCCTTCAGAAAGTATGGGACGAGAATTCAGGTAAAGGTCTGCTGATTCTCTGTGGATCATATGTAGGGATGATGAAGCGAATCTTTCTGGACCAGAAGGCACCGCTCTTCGGAAGATGCGATCACAAAGTCGAGCTGAATCAGTTCCGCTTCAGGGACGCTTTAGAGATGATGCGAAGTTTCGGTTATTCATTTGAAGAGGCTTTGGAGTGGTACTCGGTTCTCGGCGGTATTCCTCAGTACCTGTGGCTTCTCGAAGAAAAGGCTTCTTTCGATAAGAAGATTCGAGAACTCTTCTTTGACAGATTCTCGCCCCTTCGGGAGGAGGGTAAGAATCTTCTTATTGGCGAGTTTGGAACGGAGCATCCGGGCTACTTCTCCGTGCTTGAGGCGGTCGGTTACTTTGATAGAGATGCCGGCGAGATTGTCGATAGAACGGGTATGGAACGCACAAAGGCGATGAAATACCTTTCTGAGCTCACAAACAGCTACGGAATAATCGGCAAGGTAGAAAACCTCCTTTCAAAATCGAAACGCGGTCTGAGATACACTATTAAAGATAACTTCCTTTCATTCTGGATGAAGTATATCTACTCAAGACAGAACGCCGTCGAATTCGATTCCGAACAGGCCCTATCATATACTATTGAGAATCTCGGAGAGTATATTGGCAGAGCATTTGAATCAATCGTGAAATCACTCGTCCCCGATCTCTACAGGGCCGAAAAAATCCCTTTTCTGCCCGAGAGAGTCGGCAAACATTGGGGCAAAATTCCTGGCACCAGGGACAAGACATATGAGATAGATCTCATAGGGGAGTCGAGTGACAGAATCCTGGTATTCGAGTGCAAATGGAGAAAGGACCCGGTTGGACCTGAAGTAGCAGAAGAGCTAATAGAGAAGATGCAGTACATCCCTGACAAGAGGATCAAAGTACCGGTTATTATAAGCAAGTCTGGTTTCAAAGCGAACATACCGAAAGAAGTTCTGCTAATAGACTTGCGTGATCTAGAAAAATCAGCTGGATGACGTTTGCGAGCTATTCTCCGATTTGTTGGGAAGAAGATCCGTTGTTCGCTGCTGAAGACCACGTTGACCGTCTTGTGATCTGACACATTAAGACATCATCACTGCCAGTTCCACTATAACTTACACAGGTCGCTTTTTTTTGCTCCGGTGAGATCAGAGAAAGGGAAGGGAATTACCACAACATCAACATTTACAAGTCTTTCCATGCTATATCCTCTTCTTCCCTTAGCCAATCCCTGGCAAGAGCCGACTCTGAAGCATCCAGCAGCTCGCGACTTAAGGCAGGTAGATTCCTTTCTTTCAATGCCTTCACAAACCGAAGGATTTCTTCCAAGAGAGCATCGGGTACGGTTTCTATTTCTTTTCTCAGGAGCTGACGCGTATCCATTCCATCGCCCCTTTCAATGTGATTATATCATCGCTCTATCTAGCAGGATCTCTGGTTTTGTCGAATAATTTGTACAGGAGTATTGTGTTCAATATCGTGTCTTGGTAGTCCTGTGAAATCTCCCTGGTTCGCGCCTTCGCTCTTTGTCGTTTTGCAGATTGAATGATCGCTCTTTCATCGAATGAATAACACTATTAGCCCTCGTCCAAAAAACTTATCTGATGTGTGTATTGCTTGATAATTCTTTGTACTTATTGTCGGATAGATAGCAGATCATTTTCTTCCAAACTAGCTTTATAATAGCCCTTCCAGACCTATTTAGAAAGCTTCTTATGCAGTTTACGCAGATCCGTCTGCAGAACTATGAGTCTGACCCGTTCCTTTAATCTGAACTTGTTTCAGCATCCCGCTTCTGACGATAAACTTAGAACTGAACTCAAGTAAACCATGGTGTCATAATATTTTTGCATGGGGTGTCCCCGTGGGCGGAGCAGGCAGAGGGCGCCGTTTTTGCTTTCTTCTTTTGCCAAGACAACCACATACATTCTAATCAATGACCTCTGCACTTCGAGAGCAAGGTCAAATTCCTTCAACAAAACGCCTCTTTTAGAACGTTTAGAATCAAAGCCGTGCAATTGATACAATGCCATTTTGCAATCCTATTTCTCAAAATTAAACTAAAGCCTTTGTTACATTGAATTCAAGATGGAAAAGAAAGAAGCACCATCTATTCCAGAAATCCACTCTGCTGAAGTCTTAATCCAACGACACTATATTGACGACATTAGTAATTTGAAGTATCGGTGATATGATTTAACTTGATAGACATCAAACAATTGCTTAACATAAGATTCAGAATTTCAATAGAACTAGGGGGGTGTGAATCTTGCGTAAAGGGATTAAAGGACTTTTTGGAGTACTTATCGTTGTTAGTATCATACTATCAGGCTGCATAGTTACTCCTCCTGTGGACCTTGGGCAATGGGTTCTGAAGGATTACTGGCAGCATTATATTCTTTCGGAGCATTATTACACCTATTCCTATTTGCTCTACCCAGGTTACAACTGCGATAATGTCAAGATCGTTGTAAGTTGCTCTAAAGCTCCCAGTTATGGTTTTGAAGTATGGATAATGACTCAGACTCAGTTCAATAACTTCGTTAATTCGAATGTGGTGAGTGTTGTTGACCACTTTACAGTCTACACAGGCAATTACACATTCTATTCCAGTGCAATGTCACCTGGAGGAACTTACCGAATCGTGATTGACAACACTGATTATGGATGGGTAGATACTAATTGGGATGGTTATGACGACTACTGCAGATTTGATGCTGACATCTATTTCCACATCAACTGAAATGTTCTTGTTCCCAGTCGTTTAATCCTGAAAATTTCGTCTAATTACTTAACCCTCCAAAACATGGCACAGATGAGCCGGGAAGTTCTAGAGCATAAGGAGGTTCAAAGTGAAAAAAGCTCTTTCGGTAGTGCTTTTGGTAACTCTTCTAACGGGAAGTATGCTGGCAGGCTTTACTATGTACGATGCAATGGCTCTAGGAAATTATCACGGATCCAAAGATGCAGATAATGCCGGCTTCTTTGGAGCTGTGATACTGGGTACACTGTCCGCCATATTTGTAAACACTGGTTCAAAATCCCTCCCAGCAAACAGGGTCGCTTACATCAACAGCCTCACAGATGATCCAGAGGCAATCGCTGCATACGAGGAAGCTTATTCGTTTGCCTATTCTAATCGAATAGCATGTAATACCTGGAGAGGATATGTAATTACCTCAGTTATCAGCTCTGTAATTGCAGTTATTACTCTGTTAATGGGAGCGTCAACCTAACAAGAGGAAAGTGCAAAGAAACATATCGCTTAATTCTGCTTCTGCCTCGGAAAAGTGAGAACCGAGGGTTTCCTATTGGAGAGGCAGGGCCTATTCAACAGTCCATTCTGTAGTCATATCATGCAGAGTCCTATCAAATAGCAATTTTGGCGAATGTTATTTATTATAAGTACTCAGCAGATCTTTATTAGAGAACGGGCGTTTCTTCTTGAGAATTGGAGTCAGACTCTCTACGGGCTCTCGAGGCCTTCTCGAATGCAATTGCTTTTTCTCTTAAAAACGTTTCGACGTCGCTGTTTTTCGAGCAAAAAAAGAGGGATAAAACCTCCCTCACTTCACTCTCATCGTATTTGTCTAGCAGGGCCTTTAGCGGCGTAATGTTTTTGGTAATAAAGATACACTCCTCTCAATGGAGGCTCTAACGTCTATATACTCTTCCTTCGACCGCTTCTTTGCAGCTTTCATTGCTTTAACCATATTCTCCACAGCTTTTTGGTCGATATAAATCTCTTTCTCGAATGTTCTTGCTGCCATAATTCTCTCTTCTTTCTAGTGCCTTTATAATTTATTCTATTATTTCGACACGGCATTTCTGCAGATGTTCACCAAAATCCTAGTCCTTCAAACCAATCAGCTCGCCATTAGAACAAATGGCAGTTTCTAAGTATATTGCCGTTTGTTCTAGTCATGACTCAATAAAGGCTTCAGTTCTCGCAATAATCAGGAATCTGACCCGTCATTCTGTGACCCGTTCACTCTGTACCCATGTCTGAAAGTGATAGCGTAGTTCTTACAAAGACTCTTTCTCCCGAAGACTGTGTCAATAATCTTTCATTAGCAATGATCTTCATTCGATTCGTTAGCGCAAAGGTGAATAGCAGTTTTCAATCTGTATAAGGTCTCGGTGACACTCATTGTATGCCAGAAAGTTTGGCGATCTGCTCTACTGATTTGCTGAAATATGCAAATGCCTCGGGGCTCACCGCGGATAATTTGTTCAGAAATGTGAAGGACTCATCGACAATCCTTTCGAAGAACTCGTCTCCAGACCACCTGAAAGTAGCATCGGTCTCCCCGAGTAAACAAGCTGCTAGATAAGCTACCTTAGCGGCGTCGGAGAAGAACTTCGTTTGTTTGTAGTTGAAACCAAGAATATGTGACGACAGTCTAGATCTTCCTGAATCCAGCTCTCTGTAATGGTCTGGTTCTCTCTTCCCCCGCGTTCCAATTAGGAGTGCTGTCGCAAACGCATCCTTTAGAATATCCTCTGGAGTTAGAGACTCCATTCCACGGTAATGAGCCTCGACTAAAGCGATTCTCATAAAAGTATCCCTTACAGTTCTAGTATTCTTGTGATAATCAAAGATAGTGGCGATATCAAAGAGCTGTTTGCAGATCTCCATTCCCTTCTTCGCATCATAAGGAATCCCTGTAGTGTTGGGAGCGAAAGCCGTGAGTTTGTCTCCAAGAATCGCATCAATCGATGGTGTTGTAACCACTGTTACTGGATTCTCGGTGTAAAAAACAGAACTCCTTATCGGTGTCTGGATTAACTCAGTATAGAGAGGCTTCTCATACAGGGCATCTATTAAAATGTATGCGTTCTTCTGACTGGGATTGACCGAGTCATAATAGAACTTAAAATGCCTTACTGGGAAGATAGTCTTTCTTACATCCTCTTCATAGTTTGAGAATTTGCCGGTCGAAATGACTTTGCTGAAAGCAGTACTAAGGTCCGTTTCGGGCTCAACAACGATATCAATGTCAATTGATAGGCGTTGAACTCTATCCAAAAGCAGGATCAGAGAAGTTCCTCCTTTGAACGTCAGATTTGCCCCGTTGACTATCAGTAACTCCAGAAGCTGGAGTGCTTTAATCGTCTTTTCAAGAAGTATCTGATCACACCTCAGCTCAACACGCTTGGTCTCAAGATACTCTCTGGTCAAACAAGTATCGGAGATCATCCAGTACCTCCTTAAATTAACCTGTCAACTTCTGTGAGGTAAGGTACTCTATCATTTCCTGTCTTTTTCCTCTCCTTGCAGCATATCTCAATATGGTATCTGCGTTTGGTGCATATGTATCGAAGGCATTTCTGAAAACCCTGTCCATTTCGGCATCACCAAATGGCTCAAGAGCGGGCTCCCTTGAGAACAAATCTACAAGCATCTTCTCGAGTCTCGGTATTACGATTCCATCACTCTCCATGATCGGAGCTTCAGTAATGAGTCTTCCCACGAATATTGCAGGGGACTGGCCAGAAACATAGAGATCGATATCTTCAGTAGAAGGATTTAGGAGTAGTAGATTTTCGGTAAGAGAGGAATTCTTCTTCAGTGCTTCTTGTAGCACCTCAAAGACTGCCCTTTCAGCTTCTCTCTGCGCTTCAACAACTATGATTTGTATAGAGGCTATATGAAGCGCGAACTCATTCAGCCAGGAAGGTTTCCAAACGCATATTCTGGTTAGTGGCAGCTGTTTCCTAAGCACAAGATATACCTCTCTAAGGGATTTGTCTATCTCTGGAGTATAGTTGTGCAGCTTCTTGAGTGTGTATAGACCGCGCCCGACAGGGGTAATGATTCCGCTCCTTTTCAGAGCATTCAGTCTGGTTCGGATAGTAACAGGGCTTATCTCTTCTCCGGGAAGAATAAGAAACGGCTTGAGCTCCTCAGTAGTGAAGGAGTCCCTATCTCTAAGTATTGAATTCATTCTTTTGCCACTCCGTTTTGAAGACCAGGTTTCGCCTTTCAAATCAATCAACTCGCTTATAGAACAATTGGCAATTTTTATATATATTGCCGATTGTTCGAATTATAACACGATAAGGGCTTCATTTCTCGTAAGAACTAAGAGTCTGACCCGTTCAATCTCCGAATACCGGTCTTGTCGACTATTCTGTCTCGATCATCCGGAGAGATTCTTCCCTGGACCGCCGCGGCATTAACGAAAGAGATGAAGTCGTCTCCACCTGGTATTATGTAATTTGAGTAAGATTCGAGAAGCTTGTCTGAAAGAGCTCTCGAGCCGTCTTCAAGCTTTGAAACCAGGGACTTCGTCCTTCCCAGCAGAAGCGCTATCTCCTCCTGAGTGAGGTTTAGATTCTCTCTGGCTTTCCTGAGATCTGCCGGCGACGGGATGCAATTAGTCTTTTCATAATTGTCCCAGATCTTCTTCCAGGCTTCATCGAGGGATCTGGCATCCACATATGAACTTCCGCATCCATCACATCTATAGACATCGTAGGAAAGTCTGACTTGACTCCCCTTGAAACTCTCGATGCTCTCTTCCTTAGATAGGCGCATTTCCCTTCCACATTCGGGACATCTCATGAAATCAACTCCCGTACTCTGCAAGATGCAAAGATAGACAGATCAGCCTTTCCTTAAAGCTATAACTCAGCTTCAAATAGACTTTGTCTTTATATTCGTAGTTTTCTGGGGCCAAAAATTCATCATCGGTAATATCAAGTTCTCTGAGTATTGACTCAAGCGGTAAGGATTTCCAGAAAAGAATCGTAAATGAATCTCTTTGATTATCTTCTCTGATCTCATCGGGGCAGATATCTTTTGCCACCTTCCACGTTGCCTCAAGCACATCATAACGCTCTCTTATTCCTGACTTGTAGAAAGCATTACAAAAATAGGAGTCTGAGCCTATTTTACGCTTTGGTAGCAGAGTTTCTTGTGATCACATGCCTTCTCCCTGGGTCACTATGAGCCTGTCTATCTCTTCTAACTTCCCGCGTCGCCTGGCATATCTTCTCAGCGTGCTCAGACTCACGTCGTAATCCTTCAAAGCCCTGTGATATATGTTGCGTAACTCCTCTCCCTGAAATGATACGAAGAGATCCCTCTCGCAGACAAGATCGACAAGTATTTTCTCTAACCTCGGTATAACGACATTATCAAAGGATGTTACAGGGGCTTCAGTTACAAGCGACCTTACAACAAAACACTTCTTGCATCCGAGAATGTAGTTGTTTATCTCCTTCGGAGTCGGATCGATGAACACCCGGGAGTAGGATGCTTTGATATATTCAAACACGCTGTCCTCTGTGCCTCGCTGAGTTTCTATGATCACCATAGAAGAAAGCGCCTGCTGAACAGTGAATTCGTTCAGCCATCTGCTGTTCCAGACACACAGATTCTCCAGGTACGGGAAGTTCTTGCGAAGCTTCTTGAACAAACCGGAGAGTTCCTTCGATACGGCAGGTTCGAACTCACGTTTGCTTCCGGCTTCATAGACGCCTCTTCTGACATTTCTGATGAGTCCTTCTTTCTTCAGCCGGTGCAGGGTTGCATAATAAGTACCTGGCTTCCTATTAGGTAAAAGTGTACTCAGTTCATTGATCAGTTGATAGTGCATAAGAAACTGATTGTTTTTGAACCACTCATTTACTTGGTTTCGACTAACCTTCTCCATTGAAATCACCTACAAATAATGGCAATAAATATAGACAATTGCCGTTATTTGTAATTATAGCATATGCTTCTTGCTGAAACACGATCCTTCAACCCGGGGGAGGACTTAGTTGTTCTAGATGGGTATCAAGTATAATTACCTATTGATAAAGCCTCTATGGGTTTTGCAGTCGTCGACGTGAAGACTGAAAGAGAATGATAAAAGCCTATTGATGTTGCCTCGTTTAACACGGCTGTCTTATGAAGTTGTCAACAAGACTGTCGATGGATGTTTCGAGTATTTGTTTCACATCATTGATTGAAAGAATACATAAAAGCGTCTCCTTTTCAATCTAACAACCAACGGAAAACCTTGCACTAAAATCATATCTTTTTTACTCAGAGAACCCATCCTGAACAGATATACACCTTTCAGAGTAAGTGCATCGCCAAGCAATTTAACAAATACGCAGATCCGTCTGCAAAATCAGGAGTCTGACCCGTTCATTCTTAGACCCAGTGCACGGGAAAGCCTGAGCATCATTTCATACGATATGTTCTGCCTGCCGGATTCGATTCTTGCGATCACTCCTTGAGATGTTCCTATCGCTTCGGCCAGATCCTTCTGCGAGAGTCCCTTCTCAAGCCTTGCAGATTTTATCTCCCTAACAAAAACCCTAAGCGGTCTCTTCGAATAGTAAACTTTGGCGAATTTCTCGTCTTTGAGCCATTCCTTTTTTAGAGAGTCAAAAGAGCGCATCATTTTTCACCTTCTATAAGCGTCTTTATAGGATCTTCCGAGTCATCGAGGATGTCGTCTTCGAATGCCAGCAGGTCGTCTTTCAACTGAAGCATCTCTTCGTCCTCCGAAGAAGATAAGATTTCAGTAATCGCGTCGAATGCCTTCTTTCTTTCGGTTGCATCGATCTCCTGGAGCATCTTCCATACTCTGTCGAACATGATCACTGTAATCACCCCCATTGCCTTTTGTCTCAACACAAAAGGGTAGACGCATAATCCCGCTTTGGTGCAGCAAAATCCCACTCCAAACTGCCAATCTGAACTTAATGTAAGAACGCGAGTCTGTCACGAAAAAAACTAATGAGCTTGAAGTCATCTATATGCGTCTCCGCGTTTAACTATCTGAACCACAAGAATTACAAACTCATCTCCCCGGATCTGGAAAATGATCCTGTAATCGCCGACCCTCATCCGCAGAAGTCCGTTGTATTTACCAGAAAGACTTTTAACGTCGGGTCTCTCCCTCGCCTTTCCGTCGTAGTAATCAACCAGCTGTCGGAAGCTTTTGTCTATTCTATTCTTAACCGTGGTATCGAGCTTTTCGTGTTGCCGTTTGCTCAATCTCGTGAAGCTAATCCGGTAACTCATAGCTATCGACGATTTCCAGATCCTCTTCCGTCATCTGATCCAGTATCTTTGTGAGTTCTTCATTCTCTTCGGGGTCGCACGGCTCGCTAGTAGCCATTATCTTGAAGTACATCGAATTGTAGCCTTCAGTCTTTATGAGATTCCATAAAGCCGTCTCAATGATTTCGCTGGCGCTCTTACCCTGTACGCGCCTGAGCTCCTTCAGAACCTTCCATGAAGAAGGTTTCATCATGATATTGTGCCTCTCTTTGGTTTCCTTTATATCTTTCATGCGATCACCGTCTTATACGCACTATGTGTATAATGAGTATATCACGAAAACTTGAAATTCCCCGCTTTAGATACCAACCGTGAGGTCTGCCATTTTAGTAGCTACGAGTTACTCAACAAATATCTGTGAGCAGTCCAAAATCCCGTATACAAAGCTTGGTTATTTTTGAACATAGTATGGTCCCCAGACACATAGTTAATTGAAATCATCGCCCCTTGGAAAAACATACTTTGATCAGTGCTATGTTCTACCGTAACAGAAACACCAATTGCCACATCTCCATTTGGCTGCACCATTCCAAATAACGGTCCAAGAACACTATCAGGAACAAACAACAACTTCTCCGCTTAAGACTCCTCAAGAAGAGGCAGAGCATAAATTGCCTTTTCGATTATGCCTGGATCTCTTTTGGGGAATCTCTCGTTTCTCAGTTTCATTATCCATTCGCGTTCAAGAGAAGCGTTGTCAATCACAACACCCACACCTCGCCAATATTATCGGTCACAAATTTCCTTATTCTTCTCCACCTTCCTCTTCGTGAAGCATATCTCCTAAGCACGCTTTGATCAATAGCAAACCTTTCAAAGGCCTCTTCGAAAAGCTCTACCGTCATATCTCCCTGAATATAGTCATAGACCTGTTCATCGCAGAACACGTCTACAAGAATCTTTTCAAGGGATGAAAGAGGAACATCATCCACCGACGTAATCGGAGATTGCGTAACTAGGTTCTTGACTATTAGGAGTACTGGCAAGCCCGATCCATAGAGGCGCATATCTCTTTCGGAAGGTTTGAGCAGCACACTGTCATACCTTAATGAAAGAAAGTCAAAAACAGACTCTTCAGTGCCCTTTTCAGTCTCGATAACAAATCTCCTGCCAGCTGCCTGCTGCGAAATGAAGGAGTTTATCCAGTATGTATCTGTCAAACAGAGTCCTAGGTAAGGAAACTCTTCGGCCAGAGAAATCCATAAATCCTTAAGCTCAGCAGATATTGATGGAAGGTAGGTAGGTTTCACCTCTGTGCTGAAAACACCCTTGGCAACTCTAGAAATCATCCCCATCTTCTCCAAGGATTGGGCAAGACCACTAACGCTTGTCAATTCACTCGGTTCTCTAATATCCGAAAGCCTTAGAAAGCTCCCTTTCATCCCATCAATCTTCAAGTCTGACACGGCAAGGTTTTCTATTCTGTAGATCCCCCTGCCTGCCGAGCTAAGCAAACCGATTTTCTTGAGTGAATTAATGCGCCAGTCAAGGCGTTGCTCAGAATCCTCCGGGAACAGTCTTCCCAAATAAGTGATAAGCTTCCGTCTGGTAATAAGTCCCGATTCATCGGCAAGATCAGAAATGTCTCTCTCAAAATTTCTCACAAACACCTCCAGCTATATCTATTAAGTACGTCAATTATATCAGAGTATTGACAAATTTATTAGATATGATCTGAATTTCGAAAAAGCGAACTGATTTCTGAAAGAACGAGATTCTGATATGGGACTATAGACCGCTCAGAATGTACGTGAATTGTATAGAATGTTGCTCAGAAGGGAAATAGCCTTTCTTTTTCATATAAGTGGTCACAGCTCTTCTTAGAATTGTGTTTGGGCTTTCAGCAACTTCCATTTCCGCCCTTCATAAACCCCAAAGCGTCACCTCCTAGCTTGTTTCTGCCTTCGTTTTGTCTATGATCTCCTTGAAGTGTTCGTGGCAGTATGACTTTCCACCTAGAAGCTCTGAATTCTTCCTGCATATCTCCTTTTGATTCTGATCGATCAATCTTCCGCAAACATGGCAGACATTGGAATTGGAGCTTAGCCTTTCCTGAACTTCTTCCTTGTACTTCTGATATCTCTTGAATTCCAGACCGTAGCTCTCGGCCAGTCTCTTCGCCTCAATCGGCAGCAAACCATCTACCAAAAACACTCCGTGCTTTGCCCCGTGTTTCGGGAGAGAAGCGGCCAGACTCTGCACTTCGGAGTTATGGATTTCATCATTGCCCTCTCTAATGGAGAACACAGTTTTTTCTCCGAAGATGTCCGCGATAAGATCAACGGAGGAATAATCGCCCCGCGGCGGAAAATCACAGGATATTCCATAACTTTCGAGAAGGTCCTTGAACTCGAGAACGAGAAGATTCCTGAGGCTCTTCACATTTCGCTCGGGCTTCAAATACCTCCTGATCCTAAACGACACGAGATTTACAGCGATTATCTGTGCAAAGAGCAGGACTAGAACCACCTGATAAGGAATCACAAATGCAAGCGCGATGATTGCAGCCGATACCACCCACCAGTACTTCCTGAAGTAGAACAGAATCATAGGGTTTTTCCTGTCATTTTATGTCCGTTTCGTTCGAATCCACTTTCACACCTCGTCCAGAAAACAAATGAATATCAATTGGACCATTATTCAAAGAACGGCAAAATACCTCTTTATCTTCTGAGCCATGAGATAACGTCGCTCTTCAAGGAATTCTTCATAGTCGTCTATTGTCATATTCACTGTGTTTTCAGGGATGCAGTTCATCTTCCAGTTCTCAAGCATTTCTGACTTCAGCGTGATACCTCCATACTTGAGACCCCCACCATTGCATTGATTTAGAGCTTCTGTAAGGTATTGTGAAGGCGGCTTAGAACTGATAGCAATGTTGATCTCGCTCTGTGTCATCGCATAGTTGGCAATCTGATTGTATTTTCCTCTGGTAAGTCCGAATTTCTTCAGGTATTCCTTCGGGAAAATGTGATGAACATCTCCCTTTAGGCTCACAAGATCTGCGACGCAGATATCGCGTGAAAGGAAACCCTTGTCCTTAAGCTTCACTTGAGCCGCAAGATAGACATTGAAAGATGGGCTGCTGGAAACCGAAGTATTCATTTGCTGCGGCAAGCCTACCTCCCAGAAAGCATCTGAGAGCTCTGCTGAAAAGACATTTTCTATGAAGGACTTCCCATTCTCATGTATTCTCCTGATATCATAGTCAAAAGTAGATTCGGGAGAACTGGAATAACGACTCGTAAGAATTGAAAGGACAAACCACTTTCTGACTAACGATTCAATTTCCGCTTGATCGCAATTCATCTCGCGAAGAGTTAGATACATGATGTATGCGAAGTTGATCGAATTCTGGGATCTGATCATAGAACTATCTATGAAACCTGCAGAACGGAGAATCATGATGAACTTCTTGAAGTTGTTTTCATTCATGAAATCCATAACGCCGGTTTTCAATAGATCAAATGAGCGTTCTGAAATCTCCTCTTCGAACTCTCTCGTTTCGAAATTCCTGCCGGAAAGAAGCGCAACCAAATCCTGCAATCTACCTCTTTTGAATTTCGAAGTGAAGGCTACTCTAAGCATGTCTGTATAAGAAGGATCATACAAGTCATCATTTTCATTCTTTAGCCAAGACATCCTGCTGAAGTAATCAGTTTTGGTGAACTCTTCATCTACCTCCTGGAGTTGTTGATAGAACTCCGGAGCGATGGCCAAATGACAGAAATAATCTATTGCCTTCCTGAGATTGTTGCCGCCATATGTTTCATTCACAGAGATCTTCGACATCGCAAAGTCCGCTTGACTAAGCACTGAGCCAGCCGAATTGATTCTTATGAAGATTTCTGTAACCGTTTCGATATCCAGATCAGAATTAAGTTCAATCAAGCCAATCGGGTTATTTATGATGCCTTTAAGTGACTCTAGACTCTCAAAAATCTCGTCTTCGTTCTCAACAGAATTCAATTCGCAGTAATTATTAACCGCCTGAATCAATCTGAAATCAGGTCTGAAGATTGCAGAGATGTCTGGAATCCAGTTCCTATCCTTCCTTATAGCGGGATTAGTAACCTCGAATCTTTTTTCTAGCGGGTGGAAGGCAATGGCTATCCGAATCCTGCGATAATCCTTGGTAACTACTTTCTGACCCAACAGAGCTGCCATCAGGGCGGTAACTCTCTGTTGCCCGTCGATAAGAATTCTCTTGCCAACCGATTTAGTGCCGTCCTTGAGTTTGACATTCGGATTTTGCCAAGCAATAAGGTATCCTATGGGATAACCCTGATAAAGAGAATCCAGAAGATCCCTAACCTTAATCGCGTCCCAAACGAAGGGCCGCTGAATCTCTGGTATGGCAACTGCCTGTGACTGAACCCACGTGAGCAAAGTCTGAATTGGGTGTTGATTAACCGAGTATTGCTGTATAACCACTACGAAACCTCCTCAAGAATCTAGGAAGCATCTCGAACCTTCAGTAAATCTTGAAGTTTACTAGCTTCCCGTCGATGTAATCTCCATAAGCATACGGTTTGTCCGCGAAAAAACTCTTGTATGCAATAACTCTTAAGGCAGCATATTCTGGATACGTGTTAACAATACCCCTAAAGGTAGCTCTCATATTCAGTACTGTTGGCTCAATTGGAATGTAGTTACTCTTGAGAACAATGTTGATTTCTAATCCTGACAATGTTCCGTAATTCCAACTCGTTGTGAAAAGAAGTTCTTCATAGTAACGAATGGGGATTACTAGAAACACTATCATCACCAGAACAACGACAATACCGATAAGGATCAAGATCCTTGCGAATCTATTTATGGTCCACTTAGGCCAATAATGGTCTGTTTTACTTTCGAGAGTGTTTGTTAGCTCGACCGGCTCTTGTTCAAAATCAGAAGCCTCTTCGGTTTCGTAATCAGAATGGTCTCGCCAAAGCAATTCTGCTCTCTTCCTGGTTTCAGAATCATAGCTTTCTTCAAAGAGAGCCATAGCTTCCTTGTAGCTTAACTTCTGCTTCTTGCACCACTCAATGTACTCCAGAATCTTCTCGTCAGTCAAAATCCCGACTCCTTGTACGATTTTTCGCGTATTGTCTTTAGGCGTTCTAGTAGCTGCTGTCAGAATCGTCTATCATTTTTTCTAGTTCATTGAAGTCTATTCTGATTATCTGTGGGTCGTTCTGCCTAACTATGCTTAATACCGATACACCTACTGGATCGACAAAGCCTTGTTCCGGGACACTCTTTGATATATTCGCTCCAAACACGTAGAAGTGTGCACTTTCCAATTCTTTCAGTTCCTTAATAAGCGCTCTTTCTGCATCGAAACGTCCCTTGATAGGAAGGTCAGAAAGAATCTCGCCCCATTCTGAGCACAGTTCCAAAAATGTACCGATTAACTCATACTCCCAGTCTTCCAAATCTTCTGGCTTGTGAAATTCAAAGACCAAACCTTTTCCGATCGTGTGGATGAGGTCTTGCCCGGTTAAGATTCGTGGAAGGAAGTCCGTCTCTAAGCCTATTGTTTCATCAACAATAACCTCATGATTCTCCGCAATCATCACTTCATGCTCATGTTTGATCTTTCCAAGCTTATCCACTGTATAGATATCGGGATATTCATCAACGATCTTATGGCAATTTCTGCAAAGGATAATCAGGTTTTCATATGAGTCTATAGACGGAACCTTCGATCCTATTTCTCCTCTAGGACCATCAGGAGATCTTGCAACTATATGACATTCATCTCCAACTATTGAATGCTTCTCTCCTGGCTTCAATTCCTTGAGAACTTTTGTCTTACAAATTGCGCATAAACCACCTGAGTTCGCCCAAAGGCGTTTTCTAGTTTTGTCGGAGATAGCCATCATGAACCTCCATGAATAAGTAGCTTCTAACAGTTTCTCAAAAACCATTACTTATTACGTATGGTCCAATTTAATGGATGACATCAAATTTCATAATATCTTCCAGTTTTTTGCGACTACTCACAGAAACATTCTTGTAGAAAAATGAGTAATCTCCATTTGCTTTATATCCACATTCATCAGAGACCTTGTCAAATGCGTGAAAAATGGAGTCTGACCCGTTCGTGAAGGGCGTGATCGAGATTTTCAGCATCAATCCTCCAGCCTCGCGCGCATAAAGGCGTCTTCTGGGCCGGCGATGGGTATGGGTATGATTTTCGAGATCGTGTCCATAGATACACTTGCGAGGTTTGCCATCTGTTCCAGGGGTACGGTGATAGATTTGGCTCCGTTTTCTGCGAGCATCGTTACCCTGTCGACGAAGGACAGCGTGGTCTTAAGGCTCCCGGTTATTGTCATATCTCCTATTATCCCCAATCCCTTCTTCAGGGTGTTTTTGTGTATGGCAGAGAGTATAGAGACGAATATGGCGACCGTTATGTCATCGCCCACTTCGCTGCCTATCATAGGGGTGAGCTGCACCGCTATGTCGTAATCCTTCAACGCTGAGTTGGATGGCAGGTACTTTCGCTGGTTAGAGCCTATGCAGGAGATCGTGGTCTTCAGAGCTTCCTTCGCTTTTGTCCCGCCGCCGCTTATGTTCTGTCTTCCCGAACCTGGAACAACTATAGTTTCGACCTTCAGGAGTGTCGTCTTTCCGCCGGTTATCGAGACGGTATAGACCACCCCCGGGGGCAGTGGATCCTGCGAGATCAGGGCCTTGCTTCCTCCCTCGTTAACGGATACATAGGTCTCCTTCTTGCTCTCCTTATCTATGTACGAGAAGTTCGTGTCCCAGAACTCGAGCCCTCCCAGTTTCTTCAGCTGCTCCTTTACTCTCCTCCGACATTCTATGGAGAAGGCCAGGACTTCTTCTATCGCTTCTTTCGTGTACTCTCCGTCCGGATAGAGAAGTTTCAACAAACCGGATAGAGTCTTTCGGACCGCCTTCTCGTCCCTCCTGTTCAGCTGGCTCCCGAAGTTGAAGTAACTGTCCGGTGCGTTGACTGCGGAACTTCCCCTTAAGGACCTCATAACCTCGGAGAAGTAGTCTATTGCGAAACCGAAGTGATCTGTGAAGAGTTCGGCTCTCAGTTTCGCCACTTCCCAGCCCGGAAGATAGGCGTGTATTCTGTCTAGCAGGGCCGTGTCTTGCATCTCTACGGGGAAGGGCTCAAATAGATGAGACATCTTCAACAGAGTCTGCACATCATCGTTTATATTCCCGTTGAAGACTATGCCCGCCTCGGCAACCACCTCTACCTTTCTAGCGAAAGTCCCAGATTCCATAAAGTCTTTCAACATCTGAAGCGCCTGTTTGTCTTTGAACTGTATCCCGGCAACTTCGTCGAAGGCTATCAGATCCCACTCCCCTACGAGTCCGACCTTTCTTGTGGCTATGTTGTAGAAGAGCTGGGCGACGGTAGTGTTACCCCCGGAGAGGAGGAATGAATAAGGCGAGATTTCTCTGTAGATATACGACTTACCGGTAGCCCTTGGTCCCAGTTCCACGAGGTTGTAGTTCTTTTCAACCAGAGGGACGAGTCTGAGAAGCTGGAAGAGCTTCTGTCTGTCGTCCATCTTCTTCGGTTCGAGACCTATCGAGCGTATTATGAGGTCGGTCCACTCGCCCACCGTAAACTCACTTCTTCTACTCACAAATTGATCTCGTATGAAGTTGCTCAACTGTATGGGATGTATCTTCTCTACTACAAAAGGTCTTCCGGGGTAGGTGTTGTGGTCGTAGATCAAATCTATTATCGCCCACATACCACCGAGAAGCATTTTGGGATGCTCCTTCACCAGTTCATCCGTAATCACCCCGTTCTTTATGCTCAGATTCTGCAGTCCGGCGATGTATTCGTTCTTGGTTATGTCCAGCCAGGCGTCTATCCTGTCTATGACACGGAAGAAGCCTTTATCGCGGAGCTGCATTTTCACGAGTTCTGCCATATCCGGTCTGAGAAAGTGTTTCTCCAGTATCTCCCTGACGCTCTCCACACCCTTTATGTCTCTGGGATCAGACAGGTCGGCGTAGGTTCCTAGCAGGTGCTCGAGGACGTAAGTCGGGACGTTGTAGCCTATCTTCAAGTTCCTGACGAGTGACTTCTTTATCACGTACTCGGGATATATCTTCAGAACCTTCAGGTCTAGGGCGTCCAGCTCCACTCTTCTCTCCCCCAATCAGAATATGCGCTCTCTCGTTGGCAAATACTCACACTCCACCCAGTCCATAAGAGTGCCGTCTTCCAAATCCCTCACTTCTATCTTGAAGGTTTCGCCGCTCTTCGCGTTCACCTTTATTTTCTGTCTCGTTTCCTCGTTTACCGGTTCTTCTATCTCGATCTTTTGATCCAGGCACTGTATATATACCCTGGGAGCGATACCGAACATATCTATTTCGGTGAAGAGGAAGACCTCGAAGTGATCCTTCTGAACCACTTTTAGTCTATCTTTATTTCCGATCATCACTCTCTTTCTTCTCTCCCCCACAACAGGGGTTATGACTAGGTGAGGGATTATTACCTCCTGGTAAGTTATCCCTCCGTGCCAGAAGTGGCCGCCGTAGTCTTTGAATACGTTCCCACTGTTGGCGTAGAGTATGTAGCTGCTGCCGGTCTGTTCGTATTTGCCTTCCTCGGGTTTGGCGCTGTTTAGGCTGTACCTGACTCCGGATGAGTAGCTTACAGTCTTGTCCTGTTTGACCGTCTCTCCGGGAACGGGAAGATAGAAGCCGTGGTCACTCGTGAAGTGTACTTCATACCCCGCCTTAACCAGTTTGTCTGCCATATCGGAGAGTTTGGTCATTATGTCTCCATAGAATTCCATCAGCTCTTCGTGGCCCATAGAGTCTATGTCTCGAGTCTTTACAACCAGCTTTTCTGTCTCGGGCAGTTCCGAGCCTAGCTGGATTATTTCCACTCCCGGAAGGAGTTCCTTCAGGTTTTCCTCTCTATTCGGAACGCTATCCAGCGTCTTGCCGGTCTTCTTATCCACTATTAGGACTCTTTTGTCCTTCAGTATCTTTTCGATCTCTCCGGATGAGAAGAGTGCTCCCATTCCCACGGGCGTTTCCGTTGGCGTTACCGCGAGTATGGGTTTGTTTTGTATGTTCGCCTTTCTCTTAAGACTAAGCTCACAGGAGAGTTCGTATCTCAGCGCATCTACCACGATAACTGCCTTCTTGCCCTCACCCTTCAGTATTCTGTAAAGGAGGCCGGGTTGTCCCGTTTGAATCTTAGGATCGTAATGGCTTTTCCAGTGGTTCTCCGCTATCTTGTTTATCCCGGATACTTTTTTCACAGCCCAGGTTTTCAGTTTGTCGGGCAGGTGGGAGTGTCTCAGTTTCCTGTCGAGAGAGTCGTATTTCCAGAGAGTGTTCGAGTAAACAGAAAGAAAGCTTTCCAGAGAGCCTATGCTCGAGAGATCGGGTTCTTGCAGGAGCGGTTCTAGCCAGAGTAGTTCCTCCCAGTAGACTCCCGCTTCTCTGTCCTCGTCTCTCTTCTTTCTCTTTCTCGCCCTCTCTTTCGCGAACTCTATCGCCTGTGCGGCATCTTCTTCCTGTAAGATGGCCTGTATTCTTCTATCGAATAGCTCTTTCTCAATAACCGTGAATGGGTGCTTGTAATCATCCTCGAAGAGCTCAATGTTGGACAGAAGTTCTTCCTTGCGGACCTTGGAGAATTTCTCTGCGTGGAGGTGAAGGCTCTCTTCCCACTCGCTCTCTCTCGTCCATTCACTGTAGTATTCGTGAAGTTCATCACCCGGTCTGCTCTTGTATGAGGCCTCGAGTATCTTCTCGGCTATAAGGGTGGAGGCTTCCTCCGGTGAGGAAGAGGCGGTGAGTTTCAGATCGAAGGTCGCGTTTGCGAAGTGAGTGAAGATGAAGTTCCTCTCTGCTTCCGACAGGCTCTTGGCGTAGTTGCTGTCGCTTAACAGCTCCCACAGGCTCTCCTTCACAATCTTGCTTATGTTCTCCAAACCTCGTTTCTTCAGGTCTTGCCACCAGTCTTTATCCCTATTCAGGCCGTACCTCACGAGAGAAACGAGGAAGTCTTTCTTGAAGTCTCCACGGGCAATTCTGAGCTCACTCAGCAGGTTTATCGCGGTGATCAGCTCTCCGTTTCCCCTGTCCCAGTACTCCGCCAGATAGACGAGCTCCTTCTCCGAGCGGTGGGCTATGTAAACGATGACCTTTCTGCCAGACTGGGCGAGGCTCTCTGCCTCGAGCATCGTGAGAAACTCCCTGTCGAGATTTTCCAGTACCAGGTAGTGCCAGCCCTGTTCCTCGAAGTAAGAGAGACTTTCCCGCAGTAAGAGATCGGAGTCTTTTAACACCACGGGTATCGAACTGTCCAGTTTCTCGAGCCTTGTCAATACGATGCCAAGCAGGTACATAAGACTACCACTCCACTTTCAGCATTTTGTCCATTAGCTTTTTGCTGAGGACGTCGAATTTCAGAAGCCCTCTCTTCTGGAGAGGCGCTATGTTTTTTGCCACGCCTCCGTCCACTTCGGGGAGGTAACTGCCGTCAAGCAGTTCGTTGAGGGCGTTCGAGAATCTCTCCAGTTCTGCCAGTTTCTCCATTAGCTTTTCTCTGTTCTTTTCGTTTATTTCGGTGGCCAGCGTGTTTTCGAGTGTCCTCTTCACGTCTCCGAGGTACTTCGATCTCAATAGAAGCATCTTGTCGTAGCTCCAGCTGTGATGAAGAACGAGGAAGTTCACGCTTCCCTTATCCGATGTAAGCTGCCAGATTATTGGTCGGCTCATAAACCTCTTGGAATGGTCCTTGAAGAAGTCTTTAAGCAGGTAATCATCCAGTTTCTTTCCGAGGAGGTTCTCCAGCTCGTTGTAGGTGTCGCCTATCCCTAGGGCACGCCATCTCTCTATTATCCTCGTCGCTATTGAAGTCTCTCCCGTATCTGTAGAGAGTGAGAGTATTCCGTCGTTGTCCTCTCTCATTATCTCTATCGTGAGAGCCTGTATATGCTCTGAGATAACGTCCTTAACTGCCTCCGATGGAAGGGAGTCGATCTTCGAAAGCTCTTCGACTACGGTGACGGGGCTGACTTTCAGAGTACCGGCCAGTTCTTCGACTATGCCGAACTCCATTCCCGTTATGGCTTCGCTCTTACCAGAGCCTCTGTCGTGTCTGTGTTTCAGATACAGCTTCTTCAGTGTCTTTCTCTCGTCTTCATTAAGGTCTCTGGGAGGGTAAGCGCCGACAGGTATGCCTTCGGACTCGAGGACCTCCAGGACGGCGGCGTAGAGGTTAGAGGCCTGAGGTGAGAGGTTAGAAGAGGCCTCCTGCGTCCGTCCACCGTTCAGTAAACCGGAGAGCGATATGACTTCTCTAAGTGTCGTGCCCTCGGGAAGGAGTTCGTAGAGCTTCAATACCAGTTCGTCGTTCACAGCCTCGTTTATTAGGAGTCTCGCCTCGAGCTCTGCCTTATGCAGGAAGAACTTCCTCAGGGCGCTCTTCACGTTTACAAGGCCGCCCTCTTCGCTTAACCCTTTCAGTCCCCAGGAGAGCGGGTCGTGTTTGAAGTCGCGCTCCATAACGTGGAAGCTGTACAGCTCTTTCTTTATCTCTATGCAGTCCTGGGCGAGGGAGGAGAGAGTTATAGAGTCTAGCGTGGGGAGTGGAGAGTGAGGAGAGAGACTACCCAGAAGAGACTGAATTTCGTCCGGGCTTATGGCTTTACTCCCTAAGGATGATGGATGCGCTGTGGGTATGTTCTTCAGATCCCCCACCTGATAATTCACTGTTGGATTAAGAATTCTCATCACGAAGGATATGAGTTTACTTGTGATGATGCCAGAAAACTCCTGAGGATTACCACTGATTGGAAACATAGAAGAACCCCCAACATCAAATATGCAGTTCTTCGGCATATACCTGCAGCTGAAGCCGAACGAACTTACAAACGAGTAAGTCAACCCCTCTCTGAAGTAGTAGGATTCGTTTTTGACTACGTATTCATAGTTACCATTTAAGTACGGATACGTTTTTACAACATAGTCTTTTATCTCTTTTCCGTCGTTTTCCCAGTTAACTATCCACCACAGATTTCCATACCACTTGTTGTAAGGTCCACCCTTAGCGTAAGGTACCCACTTTTTTCTATCGGTCCTGTAATCTAGCGAGATGTCTTCCTGCCCTACCTCCCACCAGAAGCGGAGGAAGCGGTCGTTATCTGATGTTTGACTACCTGCAGCAACATTAGCGAACTTCTTCAATGGCTTGTACTTCCTGAACAGCTCCCTTATCCTGTCGCTTATCCAGTAAACGAAGGGATAGCCTGGGATCTTCTTGAACTCTGTCTGGTTTAGAAGATGAACATAAGGGCATTCCTTTCCGTTACGTATAGCTTCAACGCCTTCTCTTAGCGCTTCTCTCTTGGGCTTAGCGTTTCCCCTTTCGAACTTCACCAGATTGAAGAATAGACAATCATCACTGTTAGGCGGCGCTTTTTCTAGCACTATAACGGCAGTATCCACGAGAGCCTCACCGAACACACCACCCAACCCGAAATGTGCGAAGTCTACCAGTTGATTCTTGTTCAGTATCCACTTTCTAGTCTCCTCATAACTGGATATGAACATATACGTCTGAGGGGTTATCATACCCACATAACCGCCTTCATCGGCGAAATCTGCACATCTCTTTATGAAGGCCGCATAAAGGTTTTTTTCGAAGCCCTTGAATCTGTCTTTCAGGAACTTCTTGTACTCATCCGTCATATCCGATGAATCGAGGTACGGAGGATTGGCTATGACCACATCGTACTTCTGTATGAGAAGCTCGGCGAAGTTCATCCCCTGTTCTATGTACTCACCGTACTCCCTGTTGGAAGATACGGCCCCTTTTATGTCCTCCAGCACGTTTATCTCCGTCTCACTCCAGGCCTCTTCACTGAAGAACATCACGTCGCTCTTCTTTCGCTTTTCCTTGAGCCTTTCCAGCTCCCCGGTTATGTCGAGAAGAGAGCCTATGGCACTGGCGTCCTTCAGCTGGCTCCATATAAGGTCTATGAAGTCCTGAACCGTGGTGTCGTTCCTGTATTTGTTTCTCACGGCAGTGAGTTCCAGTGAATCGGAAAGATGGAAGTCTGCGGAAACGACGTTCATCGTGTATCTATTCTTATGCCTATCCAGAGTTCTTGCCTTCAGGTAAAGCGAGAGAATTGTCAACTGGGCGGCCCTATCATCTAAATCGATCCCGAACAGGTTGTGCTTTAGGATGAGCGATGAAATCTCACCGGGATCGTATCCCCTTTCAAGATACATCTTCTGAAGAAGCTCGAAAGAGTAGAGCAGGAAGTTACCGCTTCCACAGGCGGGATCGAGTATCTTGATTTCTTCAAGCTTTTTTGGTTCTCTTTCCTTCCTCAGATTCTCTTTTTGAATGGGTATCTCTATCTCGTCATATAGCGGGGAATCGGGATACATCTCCAGATAGTACCTACCCAGAGTGTTGTCCACTATGTGTTTGACAACCCAGCTCGGTGTGTACTGCTGCGATTGGTAATGGACGTTAGACTGGTCTATTTTGGCCTTACTGTCTTTCAATAAACGCCTCTCGGCGATGTTGTAATACTGGTAAATCCAGCCTATTATGTCGTCTTTCAGCCATTCATCAGGGTCTATGGAGTTGATTAGGTCTATCACAGCTACCGTTTCGCTCGGTCGTGGCAGAAAGCCGTAGCGGCTGCCGTTGTACAGCTGGGGAAGCTCCTGTGAGAGAGTCTGGAAGACTTCTCTCAGTACGGTGTTTATCCCCTGGCCCGGTTCGCTGTTTGCCTGAGGATTGCGGCTTAGATAAAGGTAGTGAGCCTCGCTCTTTCCGCCCGTGTCTATGCTCTTGGTTACATATGTCCGCTCGATTAACTCTCTGGCCTCCATCACTTTTAGTCCGACCAGCCTGTTGAGCGTGGTGAACGAGGCCTCCTGCACGAACTTGTTTCTCGCTTCTTTTGCACCGAGCTGTTTCTCGTCGGCCTGTATTATGGGAAGTATCTGGTTTCGCAGGTCTTCGAAGCCCGTCGTCGGCTCTCTGTAATCGCCGTTCTCGGTTATGCCGCACTGTTTGAGAAGGAGTGGGTATGATTTCTCCAGAGTCTCACGAATCTGTATTATCGTCTTTTCGAGATCGGCCATATCAGTCCTCCAGCTCTATCTCTAGCTCGGTGTCTTCCGAAACGGAGATTTTTTCCAGTTCTCGCTTCAGTTCACGATAGGTGAGTTTTCTCTTTAGCGTCAGTTTTTTTGGCTGTTCCTGCTTTTTCTTGTGATCATCAGACTCTTCTTGCATAAAGCTGTCGAAGAAGTCCTTAAGTTTCTCCAGCCTGTTAGAGAACTCCGTTATGTAAAGACTGGCTTCATTCAATCCGGTATGGCACTTCTCGCATTTTATGGAGAACTGTATTTCAAGTTCTCTGCAGGGAGGGGTTGGTCTTCTGAACCAGTCCTGATCCCCAGCTCTCTTTCCCAGCGAGTTTTTCTCATCCTGTATGGAATCGAGATATTCGTTTATCTTCTTTAGCCATTCGTCTCTCTCATCGTGAATGGGGTTGAAGTAGCTCTTATAGGTGTTGCGAAGATTCTCGAAGGTGCTGTCGAGATCGGTGCCGAAGGAGGCTATGCTGGGCAGAGTTTCCTTATACTCTTTCAAGATCGCGGACAGTTTTTCACTCTGGTCTTTCTCGAAGGCGCCCTTGGAGATTTCACCTTCCAGCTCGTGGAGAAAGGTTTTCTGTCTGCGAATCAGCTCGTAGTTCTTATCGAGGAACCGCTCCGTCTTGTCTGCAGTATCCTTCAGTTCGCGTATAGAATCTCTCTGGCGAAGCAGGTCATCCAGACAGTCGCTATCGCCACCGGTGAGAGTGTTTATCATCGTTCTTAGAGTATCTAGATTCCATTTCACATCGGCACCGAGTTTTTCCATCTTTTCTTTCAACTCATTCATTCTCTTGTCGAGATGTTTCATCGCTTCCAGTGCCCGAGATATGAACTCACTTCTCGGTGACTGGAGCGAAAGTCTCCCATCGTCCATAAGCGGGTTTATGATGTCCATAAGATACTGCTTGTCGGACGGCTTAAGGACTACGCTGCGCCGTATCCTGGACTTCTTGAATTCGCTTACGCTCTTCAGAGCCTTATGCACATCTGCCTTTCCGTAATAGTCTGAATTGTTCACCATTATCTTTCCGCCACGGATGAGACAGGCCACTGAATAGATTATCGTTTCCGGGGTCCAGCCATAGGGAGGAGAAGAGAACTTTTCCAGCAGAGTCTCTCCCGTCTGATCCTCTCCAAGATACTCAATGACCGGAGAGATTATCTTGTGTGTCTCGATCAGCTCCCCGTTGTCGTTGAAGACTCTGTGGTCGTCATCCAACCGGATTGTCTTCAGCGTGTTTTGAGGTCCGCTCAACACTCCGTCTGTGTCCTTGCTCGTAGCGGTTGTGTAGGTGATTTCTGTGTAATGGCCGGGGATTACCTTTTCCTTCAGGAGGTCCTTAAGCTCGTTTATCAGGCTGGATGTAGGGTTAAATTCACCTTCGTAAAGAAGCTGTCCCGAGTCTATTGCCTTTCGCAACACCCGGCCCAGCTCGTTTCTCTTGTCGTTCATTATCCTGCCGTACTTGGTCAGGATTTCGTGTATGCCCTCTCCCGTCTTTTTCGTTCTGAAGGAGTTCAACGAGGCGTCCAGGCTCTTTATCTCCCTGGCCAGATCGCCAATGGTGTCGTCGGCCTCGGGGATTACATAGACAGTATCGCGGTGGTTCATTGACTCGAATTCAAGGCCTTCCACGTTTACACCAGTGAAGGGAGCGATGCGGACCTGGAGACCCTTCTTCTTGCCGCCGATCGCGGAGTTGTCCAGGTACCACTCTATGGGAATCGAGGGACCATCACCGTAACGGATTTCCTTGTAGTTGAAGATATTCAGCAGTTGACGGACTATCTCTTCGTTTCTCTTTGGTATGTCTATCACGGTGTTATCCATCTCTGCTATGAATTCTCTCTCGAGGTCTGTCACGAGTGTTATCTCGCCGTTGTAGCGTGTGACGTATTTCGCCTTCTCGAGGTAGTCGAGGGCATCCTTAACTTCCTTGGTGAGTTCATACTGTTTATCAAAGATGTTCTTGCAGAGCATACGGGTTATTACCGTCTCGCTCGCGCTTATCTTATTGAGGTTTTTCAGTATATGGAGAGTCTTTAGTATGTCGGAGGCCTTCACGTTCTTTCCCATATAATCGTCGGCACTGTAAACAAGATGGGTGACTCCTGAACCGAAGAAGGAGGGGCCTAGTGCGTCGAATAGGTCGGTGGCGCTCACAACCCGTCCGAACTCTTCATCCTTCACATTCTTCAGTATCGTGTCAACGAGAAAGATGAACTTGCGGGCCGTCGCCTGGTAATAAGTCGAACCTATGGTGTTTTGAACCAGATCGGGGAGTAGCTGGAACTGGTATGGATGGAAAGGGTAGTAGGTCATAAGATCGTCCTTGGTTTCGGTCTTTTTGTAACTTCCACCCGTGTCGCTGAGAGTCGTTATGTTCCCCTGGTTTTCCCGCATCGTCTTCTCGAACAGGGGCTCCGCATCTATCTTTTTCTTCAGCAGTCTTTCACGGGCGACCTCATCCACGTTCTCTGACGTGAGGTCGAGTCTCACTTCGAAACGGTCTGTCAATTTGCCCAGCTTTCTTTTGTCGAAGTCTCTGTTGGCTATTAGCTGGTCAAGCTTCTCCTGTGAGGTAACTATTAGCCTGACCGATCCCTTTCCCTTTGCGGCGAAGGCCTCAGCGACTCCCTGCAAGGCCAGTATTCTGTCTTCGTTGTCTTTGAGGGATATCACGTACTGTCCGATTTCATCCACTATGAAGACGAGTCTCTTCCCGGTCTTCATCGTGTAATCGACACAGTGTTCGGCAAGAACGGCCGGCGACAGGCTGTCGTATTTGTTGACTGCGGATTTCAGGAATTCACCTGCTTCATCCGGTGAGTAGCCAATTCTTTCGGTCATAGCCTTTACGGCGTAGCGGCGGAACTCTCCGACGTTCTGCGCCACTTTCGAGTAGTCGTTTCCACTCTGCTCTATGTAATTTCGTATCTCTTCGAGGTGACCGAATGTGTCTAATTCATACTCCATTATCGCTACGTTAGGGAATGAAGAGTAGCCACAGGTTTCGAGAAACTTCTTGAAGATCGACTGCTGTATCGTTTCCATATTCAGGGAGCTGTCGGCAGTCATTTCGAACATAACGATGGTGCTCGGTATGCTGTTCAATGACTTTATGTTTCCCTTTATGAATTCCGGGTTCGTGCAGTTGCTCAATCTCTCATTGAAGAGTTCGCGGGCCGTTATTCCCTTAGGTAGTGTGTGGTTCGTAAGGAGATACCCGATTATCTTCGCGAAGTAGGACTTTCCCGAACCGAAGAAGCCGGAGATCCAAACGCCTATCCTGTCTGTAGAGAGAAGCTTGTAGTTCGTCAGAAAGGTTTCGAGGTGTCTCTCTATCTGGTGAGTGACTATGTACTGGGAGATTTCTTTCTCTTCGACGGTGAGATCCTGCTCACCGGCCTTTATTACGAGAGGGACTTCGTCTTCGATGTTTATCCTCAGAAGCTCTTTAATCTTCATTCCCTTACCCCCTAGTCCTTCTATCTCAAATTACCAATGCCCTGTAAACCGAAGTGGTGTGTCTTCCATCCAGGAATGTCAGTATGTGTTCCTTCCTCTTTCCAGGATAGATAAACAACACCGGATTGACAAGTTTGCCTGTAACTTCCTCTATTAACGGATTCAGACCGAAGAAGCCGTTGAGTATGCCCAGCCTGTGTATAACTGTTAGAGGGCTGTCCTTTGAGGATTTCACTATGCTCTCTGTCATTTTTGAATGCAAGAGATGAGCGAAGTCTTTTATGCAGGACTTGCCCAGAAAGGAGAAGTCATCTGCCAAATTGTCCATTCCATAACTGGTGGCCGTCTCTGAAATTATGCTCCCCAGATTCAACAGCTTACTCCTACCTTCAAAGCGTATCTTAAGTTCTCGGATGGCTGTCGTCTCTTCCTTGGGAGAGACTATGAGTACAACTGCCTTCGAGCCTTCGGTTTCACTGGTCAATGAATCTACCCTCTCCAGCTTTTCAGAGAGTATGTTCAGCTTCTCTGAAAGTGAAAGGTTATTCTTCAAGTGCATTTGGCAGCACCTCGAAATCTATTTTGGGTTCAAGCCTGACTATGTTTCCGGCCATAGCGAACTCGATTATTCCCAAAGCGTTCATTTCCACCAAGTAAGAAACAAGATCCCTCTCGTCCAGTAGCAGGTACTTGAAATCGTCCGAATGCAGGATCTTTGAAGATGAGAGGCCCGAGTTGAAGAGGAAATAAAGGATAGCCATAACGCTCTTCTTATTTGGGCGAAAGTAATTCAAGTCTATGTTTCTTCCATTCGCATTCGCCATTCCCAGTTTAGAGGTTATGGCGAGGTAATTGGTTATCCTCTTGTCCGACATATATGCGGTAAAGCCTTTCTCCTTGACGATGTAATCAATAACGTCTTCACGAAGCAGAAAGGCCGCTCCTTTATGGTATGCAGGGAATATCTGCTCGAGTGTAATGGCCTTGACCAATTCGTCTCTCTCACAGTTCTTCCAGAATAGAATCTCTCTTTTAGTCTGAGTCTCTATGGTTTCAGAAGTCATTATGCGCGCGAAGACTTTCAGAGCTTCAGGTGAGAAACCTTTCACGTAGTCTCCTATGAGCCAGCTAGATACTTCCTTTCTGTATTTCTCGGAACTGTTCGAAAAGGGATCGTCTAAAACAAGATGACGTTTTATTTCCTCTGCGCTCCTTCCCTTCATAACTTCGGCCATTATGTAAATAACATTCTCTAGATGATCGAATGCTCTGTTGAGGTGTGTTTTTGAGTTTGACGGCATATCGCAGACCCTCCACATTAGGTAAATAGATTATAACAACGTGATTGTCATTTCACCAAGTGCAAAGTCTGGCGCTTATTTGTCACGTCATCTGGTCACAAGTCAAGAAGACCTCTGAGGTTTGTCTTACGAAGTAGATTTGCGGCATACTGCTTCAGTGATTAAAGCTGAATTTTGTGTGTATTTACAAGAAATGTTGACAGCGGTCTCGTCAGAAGTGGATCGAAAACAACTCGCTCATGAAAAAAACGGTCGAGAGTATGCTTCTTCGCGTGAACCACACTTCCTCAAAGAGATAATGGGTTTCCTGGTTTGATTATGAGGCTTTCGAATAGCAGCTACACAATGTATTGCCAATTAATACTATTACTATTGGGTTTCATCCATATGAAAATAGGTGATTTTCACCTGAGCTTGGTCTTGGGGATTCTGCATCTATAAAATAGTGACTGATAAACGAAGACCGGTCTTCGGATTATCAAGAAGAGTCTCTTCGATTTTCTGAACTCTCAAGAGGAGTGGCAAGAGAATTCGACTCAGCGGATTCTATCTTTTTCATGGGAATTTGGTAATCAGTCCTTCTTTTGAAAAGCAGCTCCGCTTGTTGGATGATAGATATTCTCAAAACGGATTCAGGTTTTGCTTAAGGAGGTGATTTTGAATGCAGCTCTGCGTAGGAAACAACCGAACACTATATAAATAGGGAGGGAGAAGATCCGAAATTCAACTGCGTTATTCTTTTCGAGCACTCGAAGGGCCTCTGAAGCGAACAGTCTTAACAAAACTTAAAGAATATTTAAGTACTTGGAATCAGGGTTTCTTTGCGATTATGATTTGCCCAGTCGGTGTTTCCTATTCCGATTCCGTAAGAAAAAAACTCAAACTGAAGGAAGGTGGGCAAGTTGGTAAGAAGGAAAAAAGGATCTCCTGCAAGAGATCCGAAAAGTTACAAAGGATATTTTATCCGAAGAGATTCTAGCACAGGAGGATTCGTCAGTTCCTATCGTGATCGTTTCCGCAACATTTCCTTTGAGGAGAGAGTTCACAGGGAGTATCGCAGGATTATGAACGAGATCTACGACAGGAATCGCGATTCCTATACGAATGTAGTTGAAGAAAGGAGAGAACTAGTTGAGAGTCTCAAGATCTAATACCACATCTATTTTCAGAGTTAAGAAGCAAAGAAATTTCGTAGCGATTGACAAGAGTTTTCTGAGTGATCCTTCTCTTTCATGCAAGGCGAAAGGACTTCTCGCCTTCTTTCTTTCCAAACCCGATGACTGGGAGTTTCGGCTCTCCGAGATCAGGAGGAATTTTAAGGATGGAAAGGAGAGTATAAGAAGGGGAATCGAGGAACTTCAGAAGGCCGGTTATGTGAAAAAGGTGAAGTTGCGAGGAACGAAGGGCAAGTTCGACGGGGTGAGGTACCTGATCTACGAAACTCCTTATTTGAGCGAGGTTCACCCGCAAACCGATTTTCCGGCTTCGGCAAAACCGGAAGCGGATAATCCGGCGGCGGAAAACCCGTCACTACTAAATAATGATATTACTAAGGATACTTCGTATCGTGCAGGCACGAGTGAAGATATATCTAAGTGGGGAAAGAATGACTTCATCAAGAGAACTGCAAGTCTGATAAAAGAGAGGCTGGAAATCGAAGACAATTACAAGCTTGCAGCTGCGCTAATAGGAGATTCAGATCGACAGATCGACTGGTATTTCCCCATGTGGCTTGTCGAACATTTCACCGAGGCAATAAACAGGGCAAATGATAAGAAAAAGTACCTTTTCTCGCTCCTGAAGAAACCAGAGTTATGGAAGCTCTTCATGAGCTTTCTCGAGAGCGAGTCGTTTATGGGAAGGGGGTTATGAGAGATGATGATTCTCGATGTCAGGTCCGAAAGGCAAGTGCTGAAGGCTTTGATACACTACATAAATCTTAGGTGCAGGATTGACGAGATAGATCGAAGGTTTCTTTCCCAGGAATCGCAGATTATCTACGACATTATTTCAAAAAAGAGAGACAAAGATCCAACTTTGATCCTGATGGAAATGTATAACAGGGTGGAACGCTTTGATGTCGATGATGTTGATCTGGTAAGCGAAAACGCAGCCAACAATCTGATCGACGACTTCAATGAGACTTTAAGGAACAAGAAATTCAGGTTTCTGCTAAACCAAATCTCTCGTGATATGGGACAAGGCAGCATGGGAGTTGAGGCTGCAACCGAAAGAATCATGTCCTTCCTTCATGAGAGCTCGTCTGGATTCAAGTACGTGGACATGAAGCAGGCAAATATGCTTCTGAAGCAGTTTCACACGGATGTCTGGGCGAACAAGAGCAAGAAGCTTCATTGGCCGTTCAGATATTTCAACACGGTTTTGAACCCTCTTAGGGGTAAGGAACTTGTGGTAATAGCAGGAGAGACAGCAACGGGAAAGACTTCCTTTATGCTGAATACTGCGGATCGCTGGGCTGCCGAAGGAAAGACTATAGGATATATCTCTCTGGAAATCGATGTAGTTGATCTTAAGAACAGAATGCACCAGAAGGATTTCGATATAAACCTCAGTGCAGAGTCGGACAAGCTGAGCGAAGAGGGACGGTTGCTACTGAACGATGCGATCGACAGGACGATGGATCAGAAAATGTATTTCTGTGACAGCGGGGTGAGATCTGTTCACGAGATCATAGCAGGCATTAAGCTGATGAATATGCTTCATCAATTCGATGTTGTCTTCATAGATTATCTCCAGCTCATGAGCTGCACGGGAAAGCAATCGAAGGATGCAGAGATCGGCGAGATAATGGGGTCGCTGAAGGCTCTTGCCATGGATATAAAAGTCCCTATCATAGTCGCCTCGCAACTGAACAGGGAAGTCGGTAAGAACGACAAGGGGATTCCAAAACTCTCAAATCTTCGAGAATCTGGAACGATAGAACACAGCGCCGATGTTGTAATTCTTATCTACAGACCTATTCTGTACAACAAGAGCGAGTCGTTGAACGAATATCATGCGATAATCGGCAAACAAAGAAACGGAAAGACAGGCACTGTCTACATGGACTTCAACATGACGAGACAGTTTATCGAAGGCACGGGAACATCCGCGAAATGCGAAGAAGAATGTTCACCTAGCCTTGTATAGAAACCGGTGCCCAGCACCGGTTTTTTTATCGCCCAAGCTCAGCAGGTTTTTCCGTAGACTGACTCACTTTTTGGAGGAACTTCATTTTTCTGGAGAGGGAAGTAAATAAAGAGCTTGAAAGAAAATCCCAATTGAGCCTGAGCCCTTTGGGATTCTCAACGAATCGGCGCGTTATCATTTGAAATGCGGTGGTACGTCTGGATTTACTTTCAATTTTGCCCTTCTTTAGCGCGTTTCAGAATTTGTGCTGTCAAAGTCGATTGTATTCCTTATAAGAACAAGGGCCCTTACGGGCCCTTGACCTGATTGAGTAGGGGTTTTATCTCTTACAGCTGTGCTGCTTTTCCGAATCCTCTGCCTAGTCCCGGTCCCTTTTCGCCAGAGGCTCCGTGCCTGTAGCCTGTTCCATCCTGGGCATTCTTCAGTTCTCTTACACCGTCATTCGGGCAGTTGTCGTTTATTCCGTCGCCGTCTGCATCTACGAAGTTCTCACAGGTTGTAGGATCCTGAACTCTCTGCATCGTCTTCGTTCCATAGCCTACTGCCAATGTCATTCCACCGATCAGAAGAACCGTTATCGTAATTAACACTATCTTTTTCATCTCTTACACCTCCATATGATTTTTGGTACATTCTCAGTCTACGGCCCGTTTCTTGGAGCCCGCTTAAAAGCCGCTTAGAGATTGCTTAGAAAACGGGGCTGGGGGTAGCGGATTGGTGGTAGGAAAGAGCAAAGGACCTG
Source organism: Mesotoga sp. H07pep.5.4 (assembly GCF_003664935.1). Taxonomy (NCBI): domain Bacteria; kingdom Thermotogati; phylum Thermotogota; class Thermotogae; order Kosmotogales; family Kosmotogaceae; genus Mesotoga; species Mesotoga sp. H07pep.5.4. The sequence continues at coordinate 16,483 of NZ_JFHM01000002.1, read as the reverse complement.
GTTAGCCGTTGGACGGTTCTCCGTTCCCCGAAAAGGACAGTTGCAAGTTCCAAGATGCAAGTTGTGAGTCGCGCCAAGAAGCAGCTGATCGTCAACGGTCCACCGTCCTCAGAAAACCAGTAGAAGTGATGCCGCTTCCGCGGGAGGCAGTCAGGAGCCAGTCTGCTGATGCAGGCCAGCGCCCACTATGTCGGGCGAAACGACTGGTGTTTGTTTGAAGATGCTTCTCGCAGTAAAAAACAGTCCATGCCCCAGATCAAGGGCGATCCTTTAGAAACTGTTTGAGCTTCTGAATAAGGATTTTTTTAATCCTCCCCTGAGGGAGGAGGGCCACGTAGTGGCGGAGGAGTCTCCAACGTTTGGGAAAGTTGCTGCCCTGACATAGTCCCCTGAGACGGTTGTTCGATGTTCATTCATGGTTACTTCTAGGAGCATATTTATGGATCACAGACCAAACAACGTTAAGAGTGAATTTGTAGTTCATTTGCAAAAGGCCAACCTATTCTAAAAGTTGTTCAAAGACCACACTCCCCACCGCAAGCGGTCCCCCCCGCTCAAGCGGGCATTTAAGATCAAGATCATTAAGAGCCGTCCTTCGAAGAGCAGTTGCAAGTTCTCAGTTCCAAGTTGCAAGCATAAATGACGAGGTTCGGGGTTGGTGGTTGCGGGTTGGTAAGAGCAAAATATCAGTTCCAAGTTTTGAGTTGTTAGAGCAAAGGCCGGGATTAGAGGTTTGAGGATAGATGTAGGAAGATCAAGATCGTTCAGAGAATCTAACACTGCGTCATGCTGAACTTGTTTCAGCATCTAGCTCTTAAGAGCCGTTCTTCGTTGCCCGTTCCGGATCATGGAACCGACCCTAGAAAGAGTAGTTCTTCGTTCCGACGCTGCGCGTCCAGGTTCTTCGTTCTTGGATAAGATCGAAACCTAGATCCCGAAACAAGTTCGGGATGACAATGTGGGGGACTTCGCAAACCCGCTGCCCGGACAACTTCCTCAGTTGCATTGAAACCCTGAATCGATTGCCGGTTCTGTTCGCGAGACCCCATACCCTGTAATAGATACCCTGCCCTTCGCGTCATGAACTCGTTTCAGCATCTCTATCCTAAGAATCGCTGTATGCTTAAGAGCAAAAACCCGCTGGTCGCTGCAAAGAGCCATCCTTGGTCCTTCGTCCCAAACCATGAACCCGTCCTTGGATAAGATCAACACCAAGATCCCGAAACAAGTTCGGGATGACCCTGAACAGAGGCATTTCAGGGCAGGCTCCGTGGAATGACAACAAATGCTTGTTCCGAAAGCGTCTAAATCCTTCATCTGAACTTGTTTCAGCATCTCGATCCTGAGAGACGCTTTACGCTTAAAATCAATAACCCGATGATCGCTGCTGAAGATAGTGTTGTCCGTCAACGGTTCCCCGTCCTCCGAGAAGAGACCAAGAGCAGATTTAAGATCAAGAACACAGAGATGAGTGATGTGTCGACGGCTCCTTTGTCGATGGGGTGTGGTGAATACATCGAGAACGTACCTCATGTTTAGAATAACGTATGCGCGCCTTCAGATTCATAGATTTTAGAATTCGAAGAGACTTCCCGATTCGCTATGAGTCAAAAAACCTTCTGCCGGTTTCCACAGAAGGTTTGTATGTTTTTTATTGAAGAAATCTATATGAGCTCTTCGATCTTTTTCTCGAGCTCTTCGGGTATCTCCGTTCCGAAAAGAATTAGTGTCCCATAAGTGGGACCGTAACCTTCCCTCAGAATCTTCTTGATCGAAGCCTGAAGCTCGGCTCCACTCTTCCCCTCTAGAACATTCGAGCAGCTAAACTTTATTCTGTTGGGAAAGAGGTTGTCCTCCCAGATGATTTCGTCAGACTCGAACTGCTCGCCAGTTATCTCACAAATTGCAACGCCGTTGTTTTCGATGAAGAAAACCAGTCTCTCTCCGGGCTTCCAGTTGCCGTATCTCTTTCTGTTGCAACCCCAGACTCCATGTTCCCTTCCAGTCCTGAAAGCCTCCCATGAACGCGACTTCGCTATCCTCATTCTCTCAGCTCCTTCGACTCATATTCATGCCAATCTTAGCACCAAGGGAGTAAAAGAAAAAAGCGAGAGCAATTCAGTTTTACAAGGATATTTATTTGGACGCAAGAGGGAAAAGGATCAGTTGCAAGACCCGTGGTAGCAGGTACGGGGTAGGTGGTAGGAAGAGCAAAAGAAACTGGTTTGCCGTTGGTTCTCCGTTCGCCGGGAAATGAAGTGAAAAACCGCAGCGATAACAGGTGAAGATTTCATGCGTCGAGCACCCATTTCTGTTCGTACCGGGACTCTTTTACCTAATCAAGTATATGAAATCGGGAGCCTCAAACCACTTATGTCTCACTTTTTATTAGCGTTTGCGAGTGTTTCTTCAAATTAGTATACTGGCCAGTAACTTACTGTGCAGTATACAGACCGTTTTTCCGTTGTATCGGGACTTTTATGAGTGAAGCTTAATCTTCCTCTACCTCAAAAGAAAGTCATCCGGAAGTTGCCCGATCAAATCGATCAGTTCCGCCTCGGTAGACGTCTTGATTAAGATTATCTGCTTACCTTCTCTCCATTCGTTCACTATTACAGGCAGTTCCGAAGATGAGAACTCCGGCAGATATTCTTCGATATAAAATGGCATTTTGTCGGGATAATCGAGTGAGTAGAGGACTACGACTAGTTCCGTCTCCAGAAATCTTTCGTATTGTGAATTGCCAAGACTTAGAAAGCCCTTTCTTGAAAATCCTTTTATGAATCTTTCTTCGAATACTCCCACCGGGTTGCTCATCCCATAAACTAGAACTGAGTCATTCACTATTTCGACATCAGGGACATTTTCATCGTTTAGCGGGCCGTCCAAAAAGTCCTCGGGCAGTTCTTTGATTATTTTCATCAATTCGTCTGTTGTATCTGTCATTATAAGAACAATTCTCCTGCCGTCCCTGATTTCGTTCAGGATTACGGGCGTTTCCGAAGATGAGAACTCTGGTATAATGCTCAACATGTAGTCGGGCATCGTGGCGGGCTGATCAAGAGAGTGGAGGACTATTATCCTCTGAGTACTCATCACTTCGTCTATATCGGCGAAGTATAGATTGAGAAGCCTCTTGTTAGAAAGATGCGCCGTGAATCTATCGTCGAACAGTTCAACCGGACTCTGTTTTCCAAAAATTAGAGCCGAGCTTCCCATGACGGTTGAGTGGCCGGTGAAGACTCCGGATGACTTCGTCTCCCCTGTCGTGAGGTCAATATAGTCGTATCCCGGATTGTTATAGACTGAAGGATCAAAGATCCAGAAGAGATCCATCATCACAGGTCCCATCTCTTTGTCGTTGTGCACACCCAAATCCCATACCTCAATAGATTTCGCAAACACATAGTACCCGTCGGGGAGCGAGAAGTTGTTTCTGTCATAGTTAAGGTAAAGCCTGCCAGAAGTCGAGTCTACAAGATACCATTTTCCTTCTATAAAGACTTCGACAAGAATGTGACCTACTATCATGCCGCTGTTTGAGCTCTTTCTTGCCTCGATCCAGTCAATCCGTTCAGTCTGGATGAAAACGGAAGGAATCCCCTTTGCTCTTGCAAGCGAGACGAAGGCTAGTCCATAGTCTGTGCAGCCCGTCACCCCTCCTGATGTTATGATCTCGTGTGATGTTCTACCGAACTTTTCTCCCTCAACCCCCCTCAGATTTCGCATCATCCAGCCGTATATCTCTATAATTGTTGAAAGATCCTTCTTGTCATTAAACTGATCGGCGATCGCGGCAATCTCATCTGTGATTCGGGTCTGGGGGCCACATTGTAAAAACAACTCCGGATTAGAATAATCGACATTGAGAAAATACCCTCTGAAAACGGGAACTTCGATTCCGTTGCTGTTCTTGAGTTTCTCAACAACTGACTCCTCTACAGTCTCTTGCTCGACAGCCTCGGCTACGGTGAAGTACTGTAATAGGCCGCACCCAGAAAAGAGAAAGAGACTTAATACAATCAAAACTAGTAGCAGGTGCTTCATTGTAACACCTCCCGATGATCTTCTTTCAGAAGCCTTAAGAAAACCCATAACTCCTTTGGAAAATTCGACAGCAGTATCATGCTTTGATTACTTCCAGCAAATGGGGCAACGAACCGTTTTCTACAACTCGTTGCCCCACAATTATCTCGATTGAGTCCGACCTCAGTTATCCGGCGAGATCGTCTTCGGAAGGTTAACTACGAGGCCACCAAACGTCGGATCAGGGAATTCAATTCCCTCAAGCATCTCATAGTTTATGAGGGTGGGGAAGAAGCTTAAGAGATCTGAAAAACGTTCGGGGTGATCGAAGATGTTGTAGAGTCTCAGGATAATAGTCTTTTCATCTTCATCGACCGGGATCTCAGTATCGAGATCTTCTCCGTTTGGCCTTATGTAGTCCAGAAGTTCCTCCTGTTCGCTCGCATTTTCTGCCATGGCATCGTAAGCATCCTGACCGAACGGGATGTACCACTGTGAAGTCAGGTTGTGCTTATTGTCTTCGGTCTGAGTGTCGCTGAAGAGATCATCTGCCAGAAGCAACGTAGTTTCAGGTGCTTCCAAAAGGGTATCCCTTATTGAACTCAGCCATAGAGGACTTTTGGAGGGGTTCCTGAATGTCAAGAAGGATATGCCGATAAATGCCTTGACTTCTGACGCATCGATATTTCCGTCATTATTTGTATCGATCTCCGGAGGATCTATCTCATCATCGGCGTCTTCTAAATACTCCATGAAAGCCTCCGATGGCTCGAGATCATAAACGGTAAATGCTCTGGCGCTTGAAAGGGCACTGCCGACCAGCATTTTCAAAATTGCTATTTCTCCTTCATCGATTACAAGATAATCATTTTCATCGAATCGGGGAGCGTACTCTATTTCAAGTCCCTGTGAGATCATGAACCAGAAATCGAGATCGAACACCGCGTCTCCGCCATCGGGATCAACCTCGATCGAGACTATGTGATCTCCCTTCGGCTCTTTCTCCAGGAAAAGGATATCCGTATACAGACGGAAGCTTTCTGTGTAGGTTGTAGAATTGTCTTTGCTCACTACTTCGAGCATCAGCTCTCCGTCGCTTTCGACAACTCCATCTTTGTCCCAGTCGAATTCGTTGAGAAATACTTTCACAACAATATTCATCTCTCCACTCAGATAGGAGATATCGCCCCAGACTTCCTGAAGGCTGTCAGCGTACTCCTCCATCTCATCCTGAAAATCTCCGATCTCCCCGCAAAGTGAAAAACCGGAATTCTCTGCTATGGAGCTGCTTGAAGCAAGGAAATTTACCAGAAGCTCCGGATTTCTGAGAATCAACGAAGATCTCAGCTTCATATTAAGCAGTTTTGCGCGAATATCCGCTGAAATGCTTTGAACAACTTGATCTGGATTCGAAACAAGTTCTTCGAAACCAGCCAGCATTTCGCTTCGATCAAATGTTCCTGCAATGTCAAGAGAACCAATCTGCGAATTGTATATGTCCAGAAGCTTCAGTAATTGCGGAATCGCCTTCATAGCTCCACGAATGGCATGACCTTCGGGATTCTCAGGATTCCTCTTCACGAAGTCGTCAATAATCTCTTCAGACTCTTCGGCGGTCTCCCCAGATAGCTTGATCTCGGCCTTTTCACCTTCCGGAATGGGATTTACGTTGATCAGGAACTCTGCTACTCCGCTCTTGCCTTCATCACTTGCGCTCACTTTCACATTGAAAGGGCTGTTTTCGCCGTCACCGGGCAAAGACGTAAATACATAACTCTTTCCGTCGATTCTCCCGGGTCCGCTGCTTACCGAGAATGATATCCCGTCGGAGACAGATGATAATACGAACTGATTGAGGTCAACAACCAGTTCTTGGCCCTCTGTCACCTGCTGATCGGGAATCTCAATCTTGATAGCTCTGAATAGAGAGCAGCCGCCAAGCGCTATCAAGGTGAATAGAGAAAGAAACACGAGGATCTTCTTGAACATCTCTTTTCCTCCCTTTTTTTATGATGGGTTTGAATAAAGGCATTTGGTTCACTTTGCATAGCTTTCCCGATTCAATCTTACACTTTATTCACAGAAACACAAAAGAGTCTGTTCTTTGTTCCAGAACGAGGATCTGTTCTTCGTTCTTGGTCAAAGTCAATAAACACAAGATTCTGAAACAAGTTCAGAATGACGGGATGTTGTGTTCTTAAGAATTACAGGACGCTGTCACGGAATGTGATGTTTTCGGTAAGCCTGGATGCTGAAACGAGTTCAGCATGATCGATTGAGACGTTTTCGAAATAACCAGCGCTATCATTCCCGTCATGACTTCTCAGTCGTCCCTCTCATTGTCATCCCGAACTTGTTTCGGGATCTGGTTCTAAGAACGAACAACCTGGACGCGTAGCGTCGGAACGAAGAACTGCTCTTTTTGGGGACGGGTTCTTGCTCAACGAAGGACCAAGGACGGTTTTTCACAGCGTTCAGCGTCTCTCAGAACTGGGATGCTGAAACAAGTTCAGATGACGGGATGTTGTGTTCTTGAGAATTACAGGACGCTGTCACGGAATGTGATGTTTTCGGTAAGCCTGGATGCTGAAACGAGTTCAGCATGACCGATTCAGACGTTTTAAATAACCAGCGCTATCATTCCCGTCATGACTTCTCAGTCGTCCCTCTCATTGTCATCCCGAACTTGTTTCGGGATCTGGGCTTTGGAAACAATTACAACGAATGAATATATGAGTGGAAGGATGACAGTCATCTTCGGTGAGCAGCCTCTGCCCTTGGCAGAGCCAGTAACACTTCGTGCGGCCAGCTCCGCTACGCGGGCATAGAAACAGCTGATCGCAGAACGCTCTGAAGACGCTATATACGCTTTGGTCAGAAGACTCGACGGTTGCTGCCACCCGTTTGACTCATGAAGACCTTAAGCGAAGTCATTAGCTCTTGAACAAAGCCATCTAATTTGGAACGAAACTAGATACGAGGAAGAGAATGTTTTGAACTTGCCGGTTCTTATTTCTTACTGGAATTATCGCAGTGGTATCTATTGAGTTTGGAGTCACATTCGGCACAAATGATGGGCCCTTAGACTAGGTGGTGGTAAGGGAGTACCAGGGCGTCAAGCTGGACGACCTGAGCGCCTTCAGAGAGAACTCGATAAAGGGCGTTCAATATGTGAATATCGAAGAATACGCCTTGAAGATAGGTGGCCTTGCAGAAACCCCTTATTTCATGAACTACACGGAATTGCAGGAGCTTCAGCATGTAGAAAGGCTCGTAACACTGCATTCTGTGGAGGGATGGACGGCGAAGATGCTATGGGAAGGGATTCCGCTGATGAATTGATCGAAAAGGCCGACCCGGACGATAGAGCGACAAATGTGATATTCAAGTCAACCGACGGCTACACAACCATTCTGACCCTCGACTATATCAGGGAAAGGAATAGCATACTGGCCGGCAGTTTGAACGGGATCAAGCTGCCGCCGGCTCAGTGCTTTCCCCTCATTGTGGTCGCCGATGACAGATTGGGCTATAAGTGGGCGCGCTGGGTCGAGTAGATCGAACTGTCAGACGACGACAAGTATAGAGGTTACTGGGAAGAATTCGGATACAGCAAAGACGGAAGCCCCGACAAACCGATGCTCGACAGGTAGAACGAGAATTAACTCTGACAGACATCTGTTTCGTTTCAATCTGGCCGGATACATCCGAAGACCCTGAATAGACGATGCTTCTTGACCTGTGAGTCGAGTCTGTTCTCTTTGGAGCAAGAAGTGTCCTTCGAGACAGGATTCGCGGGGATAATTAACCAAGAGATGAAACTAAATCAGATAAGAGACTTAAGTTAAGACGCTGGTTTTCAAGAAATTGCCGCTGGAGGTGAAACTAACGCCGCATCGCTTAGAAACTACACATGCGATGTTTTTTAAGAAATCGTCTTCTTTTTTCACTCACCTTCGGGAATCTTCCACATCGAGCAACCTCTCAACTAAAAAAGCTCTCAACTCGACCGCCTCAAGTATCGAGAAGTAGCCCGGATGCTCCGTTCCAAACTCACCAACAAGAAGATTCTTGCCCTCCTCCCGAAGGGGCGAGAACCTGTTAAAGAAGAGTTCTCGAATCTTCATCTCAAAAGAGGCCTTTTCTTCAAGAAGCCACAAATATTGTGGAATGCCACCGAGAACTGAGTACCACTCTACAGCCTCTTCAAATGAATAGCCGAAGCTTCGCATCATTTCGAGAGCTTCCCTGAAGCGGAACTGGTTCAGCTCGACTTTGTGATCGCACCTTCCGAAGAGTGGTGCCTTCTGGTCCAGAAAGATTCGCTTCATCATCCCCACATATGATCCACAAAGAATCAGTAATCCTCTTCCTGAATTCTCGTCCCAAACTTTCTGTAGGATCGAAAAGACCGATTGATCGACTCTCATGAAGTTCTGAAACTCGTCGAAGATCACTACTTCCTGAAGGCGAAACAACGCCCTGAAGAAGCCTTCCCAGCTGTCAAAGCTTCCTTCGAATATCTGTGAAGAGAAGTCTTTCAGCAGAGTCTCCGAGGAGCGAGTATCTACAAAGAAGTATTGCGCATCCGGATAAACCTTCTTCAAAAGTGTGGTTTTTCCGATCCTCCTGCGCCCAAAGAGCGCGACCATTTTCTTTGACTTCCTCTTCGTGAGCCCCTCAAAAAACGCCAGCTCATCGTTACGATCAAAGAATTTCATTCTTGCCTCCGATTTGTATACTGACCAGTAACTTACTGTATAGTATACAATTTTCAGAGCAGCATCGGCAAGCTTTTTCTTGACACTTCAGCTTCAGTTGCTCGAAATGAACCCCTCTTCCGAGACCCAGCTTTTTTTGAACCACGCCAGTATATTGATAAGGTTAGTTCGCTCTGTCTCACTCAAGTCAAGTGGAGGTTACTGTCGGCTGTTATCAGGAAGATAGATAAGATTAATACGTCGGTATTAGGGGTGACAAAAGAATCAAAACCTTCGCGTTACTCATTTCCGTTCTGAATTCTGAGAGACTAAGAGTCATGCCCAAAATTACGATAACTTTTATCAAACGCGGGCAGACAATCAGTACCTACTACCCTTTTCGCCAATTTTCTTTAGAGAAAGATCTAGACCATAATCATTCTCTCTTGATCTTGTCAAAGAAAAACAAGATGCGGAAGACCATGGTTGTTCGTAGGTGGTTGCAGATTCGAGAAACCCCGAGATTTCGAATGGAGTTGAGAATGACGGATTGTTGTGTTCTTCAGAATTACTAAGCGCTGTCATTCTGCGGTGCTCTTGCACGGGATCACATTCTCTGACTTCTTTCTCTTCTTTTCGCCCTCCTGGCGCATAATAGTCAGCATCACTTCTCCACACCAGCAGCCTCACTTCCGGCGATGCATTTCGCCGCATTATTACAGCACATGCCTTCTCGTCGGATGATGGCGGACCGTTGACTGACAACGGATTCTTTGTCTTCCCGGCGTTGAGCGTATTTCATCATGCGTTAAGCGGGTCTTTGCAACGGCCAGCGAAAGGCAATTCTTCGCCAGAGGAGTGGAACTGGCATTTACAAGCCATGACTTGCGGCAAAAAGCTCTTCTGTCTATTCTGCAATAGCCGGATCGGGAAGGTACTCGGGAATCATTTGCTTCACCGTTCTGAACTCTCCGTTCTCAACCTGGATTATCGACACTGATTTGTCGGGAATCCTGCTTCCGTCGTTATAGCTTATTGTTCCGGAGACACCCTCGAAATCCTCAATTTGCGCCAGACCTTCAGGGATTTTTGCTGGAGAATCGCTCCCGGCGAGTTCGATTGCCTTCGAGACCAATCTGAGGGCGTCATAACCCAGCGCTGCGAAGGCATTTTCGGGGATTTTTCCGAACATTGATTCGTAATCCGACACGAATTTCCGGACGGTTTCGTCTGGAGCTTCGAGTGAAACATGAGTCGCAAAGACGACGCCTTCGGCCGCTTCCCCTCCGATTTCTACAAGGAGCGTTGTATCGAAGCCGTCCTCTCCGAAAATTGGAATTGTAACCCCGTTCTCCCGAAGATGCCTGGCGATCAAACCGCAGTTGTCAGGAACGGCGCCGACGTAGACGAAGTCGACCTCGCCCCTGTCCTGATATCCCTTCAGACGGACGGCCATTGAGGAGAAATCTTTCATGCTTACCTCGAAGTAATCTTCAAAAACTGTCTCGCCTCCGTAATGCTCAAGTGCATTTATGAAATACTCAGTTACAGCGACGCTGAAATCCACCGCCGTGTCGATCCAGATTGCGCATCTTTTCAGCCCAAGCTCTTTCACAACGTATTCTGCAATCGCCGAAGCCTGGGCATTGTCTCCGAAGCAGGCCAGCCAGGCCCCGAAACGTTCCGGAATCCTTGGATGTGTCGCTCCGGGCGTAACAAAAGGGACTCCATATTCTCGGGCAACAGTAGCCGCAATATTGACCCAGTGCGTGTCGCAATAGCCTATCAAAACGGATACCTTCTCATCCTCTATGAGCCTAACTACCGCTCTTCTCGTTTCTTCTTCATCGGCCATGGTGTCGACAATCTCCAGATGAATCTCGCGCCCCAGAACACCCCCGGCCTCGTTGATCTGGGATGCAGCCAGTTTAACTCCATTGGCGCAGGGAGTGTCTATCGAGGCCCAGTGGCCGGTAAGATTCATCACTACGCCTATCTTTATAGGTTCCTGCGCCGAGGCAGCTGTTACGAGAATAACGACAAATAATGAAACGGCTATTATCAAATGTCTTTTCATGAGTTCAATCCCCCCTTTGCAGCTATTCTACACTACCCGGCAAATATTATTGAAAAGAAGTATACTAGCATTTCTTATAGGATCACTTTACTAATGCGCATCTGAACATCGTCGACACGACTCAATGCATTGTCTTCAAGAACTATCCAGGAATCTTTTCTACGAAGACAAGTCTTCTCAAGGCAAGGGCTGTTCGCACCTTAAAAGAGTTACGGAATCTTCTGACACCGTTATCCCGAACTTGTTTCGGGATCTGGGCTTTTGAAGGCCGTGGCCGGGGGTTGGGAGTTGGAAAGACCAGAGTGAAAACGTATCGCCGTTGAATGGTTCTCCGTTCTCAGAAAAGAACGGTTGCAAGTTCCAAGATGCAAGTTGTAAGGAGAAGAAGAAGACCTTTTTCTAAAGGACGATGAAGTAAGCTCGTTACTGACATTCAAGAAGAGAGCATCGAGATTCTGAAACAAGTTCAGAATGACGGTTTGGTGTGTTCTTAAGAATTACAGGACGCTGTCAGGGATGTGATGTTTTCGGTAAGCCTGCCGGATGCTGAAACAAGTTCATGACCGATTGAGACGTTTTGAAATAACCAGCGCTATCATTCCCGTCATGACTTCTCAGTCGTCCCTCTCATTGTCATCCCGAACTTGTTTCGGGATCCGGGCTTTGGAAACAATTACAACGAATGAATATATAAGTAGAAGGATGACAGTCATCTTCGGTGAGCAGCCTCTGCCCTTGGCAGAGCCAGTAACACTTCGTGCGACCAGCTCCGCTACGCGGGCATAGAAACAGCTGATCGCAGAGCGCTCTGAAGACGCTATATACGCTTTGGTCAGAAGACTCAACGGTTGCTGCCACCCGTTTGACTCATGAAGACCTTAAGCGAAATCATTTGCTCCTGAACAAAGCCATTTAATTTGGAACGAAACTAGATACGAGGAAGAGAACGTTTTGAAGTTACCGGTTCTTATTCTTACTGGAATTATCGTAGTGGTATTTATTGTGTTTGGAGTCACATACGGCACAGATGATGGGCCCTTAGACGAGGTGGTGGTAAGGGAGTACCAGGGTGTCAAGCTGGACGAGCTGAGCGCCTTCAGAGAGAACTCAATAAAGGGCATTCAATACGTGAATATCGAGGAATACGCCTTGAAGATAGGTGGTCTTGCAGAAACCCCTTATTTTATGAACTACACTGAACTGCAGGAATTTCAGCATGTCGAAAAGCTCGTAACACTGCATCGTGTGGAGGGATGGACGGCGAAGATGCTCTGGGAAGGGATTCCGCTAATGAATTTGATCGAAAAGGCCGACCCGGATGATAGAGTGACAAATGTGATATTCAAGTCAACCGATGGCTACACAACAAGTCTGACCCTCGTCTACGTTTGGGAAAGAAATATCATACTGGCCGACAGATTGAGCGGGATCGAGCTGCCGCCGGCTCAGGGCTTTCCCTTCATTGTGGTCGCCGAAGACAAATGGGGCTACAAGTGGGCGCGCTGGGTCGAGTAGATCGAACCGTCAGACGACGATAAGTATAAAGGTTACTGGGAAGAATTCGGATACAGCAAAGACGGAAGCCTGGACAAACCGATGTTCGACAGGTAGAACGGGAATTAACCCTGTCAGAGATCTGTTTCGTTTCAGTCTGACCGGATCATCCGAAGACCCCAAATAGACGATGTTACTTGACCTGTGAGTCGAGTCTGTTCTCTGTCTGTGGAGCAAGAAGTGTCCTTCGAGACAGGATTCGCGGGGATAATTCACCAAGAGATGAAACTAAATCAGATAAGAGACTTAAGTTCAGACGCTGGCTTTCAAGAAATTACCGTTAGAGATGAAACTCACGCCGTCCAACAGGAATGACGTCATGAAACCCCTTAAAAAAACGTGTTCTTTTTTTCACTCACCTTCGGGAATCTTCCACATCGAGCAACCTCTCAACTAAAAAAGCTCTCACGTCGACCGCTTCAAAGAAAAAAGCGCAGCCGTCGTGACAGTCACTCCAGCGCGCTTCATCGCAAATCACCCATATACGAAATGAAAAAAAGTCAAAACAAATCAATTCGATTACTTATTCCTTAAAATTATTATACATAAACAATCGCCAAAATCAAAATAGGCAAATTCTATCGGAAAATTCAAGCTGAGCTTCCGCGAATTCGCCGGTTATGCGAGACTCAACCTTCGTCCCGCTTTATTCTTCCGCCGCCCCTTCTTCTTATTATTGTGGGCGGTTCTTCCGTTTCCGGCTTAGTCGGGGGCTCTACGGAGCTGACCGGTCTCTGCGCGACCCGTCTTACATAAGTATCCTTGTCATCTTTGTCATCGAATTTGAGGACGCCTTCTGCCTCCTTCTTCTTTCGGAGCTCCCGCAGCGCCTTGCCCTTGTTTATTTCGGTCTCTCTGCCACGAAGCTCTTCAAGTTTAGACATCACCTTATAGATATAGTCATTTTCCGAGTATTTCAGCTCGATGTTTGTTAGATCCCATTCTTCCTCGAATTTTTTCTTGGCCTTTTCTACTTCCTCCATGTACTCTTTCTGAAATTCTTCGAAGTGCTTGATTTCGTCGGCGATCACATCCAGCTCGATATCTTCCTCTTCAATCTCAACTGCATCTAGTCTCTCTTCGGTTTCTTTCATTCTTTCCTGGAGATCGGCATATCTCCTTTGATCGAACTGGCTCAACTTGCTTAGCAACTGAGATACATCTCTTTCTGCCGTCCTTGCCCAACCGGGCCTCCGCAGCTTCTCGCTGTCGTTCTGAGGTATTAGTCTTTCCATATCGTTCTCGATTCTTTCCAGCTGATCTAGCAACGGCTTCTTCCTGTACTCAAACATCGTAAGCCTGTTTCTGGTGAACGATTTGTAATTAAGTTCCAGAGATCTGTTCCTCATAGCTGTGTTCATCCTCCTCGACTAAGGGATTCTTTGTCTTGATTTTCAGAACGGCGGCAGAAATGACCTTCGCTCAAAATGAAAGATACCGATTTCTCATCGTTAGAAAGATTATATTCATTTAACAAGTTGTTCCGTTCTTCTGGAGAGTCTTGTCGAGATGCTTCCTGAAGCTGTGTTCATGAAACTTTGCTCGAGTTGGATCATTTCTGGAAGGCATGATTTTCTGCGCGGAAGGATCTTGAATAAAGCACTTCTGAAGAATTAGCTTTTGAATTGCAAGAAAAAGGGCCCATATAGGGCCCGATCTAGATCTTTGGGGGATGGGGTTATCTTGTCTTTCCGAAGCCTTTACCGCGTCCGGGACCTTTTTCGCCAGAGACGCCGTATCTGTATCCTGTTCCGTCCTGCGCGCTCTTGTTTTCCATAAGTCTTTCGCCGCCGTTCGGGCAGTTGTCGTTAATGCCGTCTTCGTTTGCGTCCACAAAGTTCTCACAGGTTGTAGGATCCTGAAGCCTCTGCATTGTTCTTGTGCCGAAGCCGCCTTCAACATCTTTTCCGGCCGGTCCTCTTCTGTTCATGTAGACCTTTTCACCGTCAACCGGGCAGTTATCATTTACTCCGTCTCCGTCTTCGTCCACGAAGTTCTCACATGCCGCCACATCCTGAACTCTCTTCATCTGCCTTGCACCGTAACCAACAGCCAAAGTCATTCCGCCAATCAAGAGAAGCGCTATCGTAATCAGTACTACTTTCTTCATCTGCTTTCACCTCCATCTGATTTTCGGTATATTCTCAGTCTAAGGTCCATTTCTTAGAGGCAGCTTAGCAAAACCTTAGAGTTTGCTTAGAAACCGGGGTTGGGGGTAGGAGGTTAGAGGTCGGAAAGAGCGAAGGATCAGTTGCAAGTTCTCAGTTCCAAGTTGCAAGAATAAATGACGAGGTTCGGGGTTGGTGGTTGCGGGTTGGTAAGAACAAAATATCAGTTGCAAGATGCAAGAATAAACGACGAGGTTGGGGGTTGGTGGTTGCAGGTTGGTAAGAGCGAGTGAAAAAGGATCACCGCTGAATGGTTATCCGTTCTCCGAATAAAAAAACCTTTTGTTCGTTCCAGAGCGAAGAGCAGTTCTTCGTTCCGACGCTGCGCATTCAGGTTACAGGAAAAACCAAGATCAGAAGGTTGAGGCGGGAGATTTACGCGAGGGGCAAGACGTTCGCTGCGCTCATGAGAAGACGAGAGCGAAAATAGGGACTGACGATTCTCCTCACGTCTGCCCCTTTTTCGCGAGGGATAGGGATCCTGACCACGAGCATTGTCAGGATGACGCGATGCAAGAGAAGGCTCTCATCACTAGCCACTCGTACAAACTACTTACTTCAGCACCCGTAAGGCTGCCCGAAATGTCTCTTTTTTGGGCTTACGTTAAGGGTCATCACGAACTTGTTTCGGGATCTGCTCTTGAACCGATCGAAGATGCGGGTTAGATGTTTCTGATTGAAGAAAACCTTGAGAGCGTAATTCTGAATCAAGTTCAGATGATAGTATGTGACGTTCTTGGAAAGTCCACATTTATTCCTTTCTACCGAAGCCGAGCATGAATCCCCGATGCTTCTGTTAGCTTTTCGACTTCGTTATTGAGAAAACAGCATTTTGCTATAATCTAGTGGAGTCGAGGAGGTGTAAATGTGGTCGATAATGATCTTAATCTATTACTGGATCAGATTGTTCAGCTGGCGTCTCCCTTAAGAGTACTGCTGTTTGGCTCGCGCGCCAGGGGCGAGGGTTCAGTCACGAGCGATTATGATCTCCTGGTTATTGTGAAGGATGGGGAAGGCCGCAGGAGAACGGCACAGATGCTGTACAGAGAAATCAAAGGTGTAAAAACTCCTTTCGACCTCATTGTAGCTACCGAGAGCGATATCGCAAATTACGCAGACAATCCCTTCATGGTTTTCAATAGTGCCCTGAAGGAAGGAATAGAGCTATATGCATCTTGACGAAGAGAATCGTGGTATTTCGAGAACATGGCTCAGTTACGCTGAAAGTGACCTTTCTTTGGCTTCCATAAAACCGGAAGGCGCGATTCTGCCGGGTACCCTGTGTTTTCTCGCACAACAGGCTTGTGAGAAGTCTCTCAAGGCACTGCTGATTTACTGCGGAATCCAGTTTCCGAGAACCCACAATATCAACGTTCTCATTCAGCATATACCCGACAGCATACAAATTCCGGAAGAAGTGTTTGAAGCGGCTAAGCTTACAGACTATGCTGTCTCTTCTCGATATCCCGGAATCGTTGAACCTGTTACCGAATCTGAATACAGAATGGCTCTCGAATCAGCCAAGTTCGTTTTCGAATGGGTTTCTGATTCGATTATGAGTTCAGAGTATTGATTGAGACCAGATCCGGGATCGAGTTCGGGATGACCTTTAACAGAGACTCGAACAGGAGCCCAACAGGAGACCCCAAACAGGACCCCTGAACAAGAGCATTTCAGGGCAGGCTCATTGGTGCAGGCTTCAGGGCAGGTTCCGTGTAATGACAACGAATGCTTGTTCCGAAAGCGTAATAATTTGTCATGAACTTGTTTCAGCATCTCGATCCTGAGAGCCGCTGAGCGCTGCGAGGAGCTGTTCACCGTTGATCGTCCCAGATCATGAACATATTTACCCCGCAAGGATATTGGAGATAAATAGAAGAACAGATAGGATAGAAGAGTAGAGAGGGGGTAAGTATGAAAGGGAAGAAGCAGAGGAGTTTTAGTTCTGAGTTTAAGAT
>NZ_JFHM01000026.1:46903-148197 GCF_003664935.1 Mesotoga sp. H07pep.5.4 | reverse complement strand
ACACTACAACTCACAACTTGCAACCGTTCCTTTGGTCTTTCAAGAGTTCAGCGTATCATAGCAAGCGTCCAGCGCAAAGTGTTTTTTCCAGCGATTAGCGGGTTCTCCGTTTTTAAGCGCATAGCAGGTCCTATGCTTGCAACTTGGAACAGACAACTTGCAACTGTATGTTCTTCTCGGCGGACGGAGAACTGCTCAACGGTCAACCAGTTTCTCTTACTCTTCAAACCTCTGACCACTGACCTCTAACCTCGGTTACAACTTGCAACTGTTGTTATTCCCGGAGAACGGAGATCCCATAACGGACAGCCCTTATCGTTTCTAGCTTACAGAACAGGTTCGTTCACCCGCATAGCTCTATGATTGCCTGTGTGAAAATCTTTGCGCTCGTCAGGAGATCTTCAATGACAGCAAATTCATCGGGGCCGTGCATATTGTTTTCGCTTCCGGGCATAGTACAGCCAAATGCCACACCGTTCTTCAGTCGATGTACATACGTTCCGCCGCCCATTGAGATGCAGTACCCCTTCTCTCCGGTGTAGCTTTCATAACATCTCAGAAGTGTCTTGACGAACTCGGAGTCACCCGGTACGTGATGAGGAGGTTTTATGTCATCGTTTTGTAGATCTATGCCATAGCCGGCCAGTTTTGCCTTGATTACGTCAAGAAGGTTCTCTTTCGTTGCACACAAAGGAGCCCGGCAATCGAATGTCCCGTTTAGGCTGGAGCCATCGTACTCCATCATATTGAGGCTTATTGTAAGCTTGCCGGAAAGTTCATCGCTCATCGCCACACCGGCAGCCTCACCGAGCCAATCTCCATGAGGAAATACCGAGTTTAGAGCTCGAAGTCTTTCAAAGCCGGTACTTCGAGAAGCCGGGAGTTTTGAGATGACCTCCAGCAAACCCGTCAATGCATTTTTCCCCTTATCTGGAGTCGAAGCGTGGCCTTGAAGTCCTTTGGCCTTGATTGTAGTTTTGTTTCCCTCTGTAGATAAGTTGAACGAGATGCCGCTGATCTTGTCGACGGCTTCACAGCAATCGCGGATCTCTTCGGGATCGATCCCCTCTACAACGGCAGTCGCTTCACCAGGAATCACATTACTCTTGATCCCGGCCTTGAAGCTTACAATTCGGGGAGTTTCAGTTGACTCTTCAAATCTCGATTCGAACTTTCCCTGAAGTCCGCCCTTCTCTATGTTCACAACCGGGAAGCTTGCGTCCGGCGAGAAGGTCATTGGAGCTTCCTCTTCGATCCCATAATAGTATCTTATGTCGGACGATCCGCATTCCTCATCGGTTCCAAGTATCAGTCTTACGCCGGCCTTCAGAGGAATATTGAGATCCTTGACAGCCTTCATGGCGTAAAGAGCTGCTACGGCGGGGCCCTTGTCGTCTATCGTTCCTCTGCCGTAGAGCCTTCCGTCCTTGACTACCGGTTTGAAGGGTTCTGTGACCGACCAACCGTCTCCTCCCGGTACCACATCGAGATGAGCAAGAATGTCAAGCTTGTTTTTCTGATCGTCGAAGTCAATCGCTCCTACATAGTTGTCGTAGTTTCTGGTCTTGAATCCCATCTCAGACGCCATCTCAAGGGCCACAGCCAGCACTTCGGCCGGTCCTTCGCCATATGGCTTGCCCTCTTTCGCCTCTTGCTTGTCGCTCTTTATCCTTACCAGTCTCATGATATCTCTTATCATGAGCTCCCTATTCTGTTCGAAGTAGTCTTCAATCAGTTTCTTCATAGGAATGATCTTCACCTCCACCTGTTCAAAGTCTCGGATACTGCATACCCACGTCTCGCGGCAGCTTCGAAAAGGAATCCCAGTGACTCTTCTATCTTCCTTCTGGGTGCAGCGATGTTCATTCGCGTAAAACCCTTTCCACCTTCTCCATAGTTCACGCCTCTATCCAGATCGAGATATGCCTCGTTCAGCAGGAATGAGTGCAGCTCCTCATCATCTAGTTTAAGCCTCCGCCAGTCTATCCAGATTACGAATGAACCCTCTACTTCGGTCATTGTGACTGCCGGAATATTCCTGGTGAAGAAATCCTTCATTATGGAGACATTCTCCGACACGTACTCCCTCATCTCTCTAACCCAGTCGGCCCCGTCGGGTCCGTAGCCTGCGCATACTGCCGCATGAACCATGGGATCTATGCTTCCGTAGTGATCTGCGTCTCGCTGGATCCTGAATCTCTTCCTTGTGGAGGGGTCGGGTATAACAATATTTGCGTTGTTGGCGCCGTTGCCTATGGTGAAGTTGTTCATTACTGTAGCAGGATCAACACCGGAGGTCTGACCGACCAGGAAGATGTCGAACTGGCCCGAGAGAAGCGCTCCAATTGCCTGAGGGACCGGTAGGATACTAATTCCGACATCGACACCTAGTCCATCCTTCCAACCTGCCTGGAGTGCTTCGGCGTACTGCTTGTGAACGGGTGAATCCATGCAGACATAGTTTATTGAAGGAAGATCGGACGGCTTGGAGAACCCAAGTTCAGAGAGTGCCTTATTCAAGAACTCCTTCGCCTTCTCGATGTCACCGCTTGGCGGAACACCCGTCGAATTTGAATATGCCTCTGTAACGGATTTCCCATCGATGATGATGCTGGGATCGATCACTCTGTCGACCGGAATCGTTCCTGGTGATAAGATGGCAGCGACTGTTGCCTCTCTGTCGATTGCATAGCTAAGTGTCTTACGTAGATTCATGTTTTCCATTACAAGACCCTCTGAGCAGTTGAAGGCAAGATACTGAAGTGTGACAGCGCTTCTGCTGCCATTCTCAGGGTGCATAATCGTCTGTACTTTTTAGATAGAGTAGATTACGTTGATTTCGCCGAGGTCATACATTCCGACTCTGGTGTCTCGTCTGGAATGATAAGCTCCACGACCCTCTCCAGCTTAACCTTGTCGGCGTTCCAATACTCAGGATTCTTCTCAAGAGTGATTCGTGCGCCCTGAACCCATTCCTTCAAGACGAACGGACCGCAGCCTATGAAAGTTTCCGGGCTGGATGCGTACGACATTCCGTACTTCTCCACGTAGTCTTCTCTAAACGGGTAAAAGTTGATTCCTTCAGCCATTTCCGTCGTGAAGAAGGAGTCGTTGTAAGTGAGAGTCAAAACCAGTGTCTTTTCATCTACGGCCTTCACACCGACGAGAGATGCATCGGTAATCTCACCGTTGTAGTAAGCCTGTGCATTCAGGATAGAGTCGAACTCCGATACCTGAGACGATCCGGTTTCAGGATTCATTGTTCTCAGGAAGGAATACTCGAAATCCTTCGCGGTCACAGGTACTCCATAGGACCACTTAGCATCTCGAAGATGGAATGTATATACTGTTCCGTCTTCCGAAACATCGTAGGACTCTGCCAGGCCGGGAATAATCTCGTTATAGCTGTTTCTGATCAATGACTCGTTAAGCGCGTACATTATCAAGGCAGACATTTCGTCGTTCATCTGGCTTACGCCCAGCGTCATCACGTCATTGTGGCCTGCAAACGTAAAGACCTGGGGTTGTAACACTTGCAGCGAAACAACTAACAGGAATGGTTATCAAGTGCAATCAAGATAATGCTCACTATCCACTTTTTCACGGTCTCCACCCTCCATTTTCCTGAATCGGTATATCTATACTCCTGCCGTAATAGCGGCAGGAGTAGCAGAATGAGCGACTGGACAAATCCAAACAAGAATATAAGAAGTAATTACTGAGATACGAGCACATTCATAAGCAAAATGTCAACTTTTTACCTTACAAACTGCGTACAGACTCTGAAGTAATCAGGTAGTGTAGTTTTCCTTCGCTGGACAGGGAAAAAGAGTTTGTATATCAAAATCAAAGAAATTTCGAATTACAAATTGGACTTTATTAAAATGGATCTTGACGAAACATGCTTAGGTCTGATTTTCAGAAAATCAAACCTGTTTCTGTCATTTTCTCAATATAGTGAGTTCTATCCCATTAATCGACTATCATTGTGGATAGTCACTGTGCATTAAGCATAGCTGTGTTTTGAGAATCAATAGATTATTTGAGAAAATGGACCGGTCAACCTGTTGACCGTATATCAGGAGGACTTATATGAAAAAAGAAATCCCTATGTACAGAATTCTTATGAAGAGAATTACTCAGCTAATCAAAGAACAAGAGCTTAGTGCCGGAGATAGGCTTCCGACTGAACGTGAACTTATGAATCAGTTCGGAGTAAGCAGGGCAACGGTTGTGCGAGCGATGACTGAACTAGAGAATTCAAATTTCATAAAGCGAATACAGGGGAAAGGAACCTTTGTTTCAGGTGAGAAACTTAATCTGAGCTTGCCTGGTCTAACAGGATTCAGTGAGGATGTAATTAATTCTTCAGGTCAACCAAGAAACAGGATTATAAGCCATGAAATCGGATCTAAAATGAAAGAATCTGACTACTTTTCAGAAGAAGATAGAGAGCTCATTTACATTGTAAGACTAAGGCTTTCGGGTGAAGAACCGATTGGGATAAATTACAACTATGTTCCTTATGGTATTGCCAAAGCCATCGGATTCTTGCCTCCAAATATTCAAGAAAATCCGACTATATCTCTTTACAAGCTTCTCGAAGATCATGGATATCAACTAGATTATGCAGACCAGTTCTTGGAAGCAAAGGCTGCCACCAAGAGCGAAGCCAAGCTTCTGAACATTTCTCCAGGGTCTCCAGTTATGAGTTATGAGCGGGTTACTCATGCGACCAACGGTAGAGTTGTTGAATTTGTCAGAGCTACAATTGTGGGATATGCATATCGATATAGCATAAGGCTTTACAGAAACAGCACTGGCAGTCAGATCGGGGGAAAATTTCCTTATTTAGAGAAAAAAGGAGTGGTGTAAATGTTAAGAAAGGCGCTAGTATTCATCGTGATTTTAGGATTGCTTGCAAGTTTTGGTTTTGCTTTGAAGATCGGTGTTACAACGATTACTCTTAGACACGAATTCTTTCAAGCAATTGAGGCAGGAATAAGAGATGCAGCTGTTCTAGCAGGAATTGAGGTTGAGACATTTGATCCAGATCTTAGCATGGAGAAACAGGTAGCAGCAATGGAAGATTTTATCCAGAAGAAGGTAGATGCAATCATTCTTATTCCAATTGATGTTAAAGGGCTTATTCCAGTTACCACAGAAGCAATAGAAGCGGGAATACCTGTCGTTACTGTAGATATGCCAGTTGAGGTCCCTGGGGTTATTACGTTTGTAGGGACCCCCAACAAGCAGGTCGGTTACGAGCTTGGCTTGGTCGCAAAGGAGTATATTGAAAACGAACTCGGGGGCAAAGCCAAGGTCGCGGTAGTAAGGTGGTTGGAATCTCAAATACAAATCGAAAGAACAGAAGGATTCATGGAAGCACTTGCTAGCATGGAGGGTTTGACTTTTGTGGGTGAATATCAGGGATATGACAGAGACCAGTCCTTCAACGCTGTAAGCGACTTGTCTATGGCTCACCCCGATTTGGATCTTATTTATGCTCCAGCTGAGAATTCTGTTGTTGGAGCCCATGCAGCACTCGAGACATTCGGACTACTCGACAAGATGAAGATAATCGGATTTGACATGACTGACGAAGCCTTAAGGGGATTAAGTGATGGATCAATTCTGGCTATGGCCCAGCAGCAACCTTACCTTGAAGGTCGAATTGCAGTTCAGGCACTTTTAACACACATCAAAGGCATGGAGATTCTTGGTAACAACTGGGTACCTGCGAACAGCTTGGTTCCTGCAAAGATCTTTACTCCGGATAACGTAGACACGTTCAAACGTGACCCAACTGAACCAACAATACAGTAGTTAAGAAAATTCAACGGCTGGAGGAGCATAGGCTCCTCCGAGCCGTCGTGTTTTGGGGGCATTGAAGGATGGAGCGCAGTTCGAAGTCTTCTGTAGTAGTATCCAATAGAAGCGCGTTTACAAAAGACTGGTTACTCACAAAAGGAACAACGGTCCTGGGATTTGTCGCAGTATTTCTCTTTTTTACTTTCTCAACCGACACGTTTTTCTCTCTTTCAAACTTTCTTAATATTGGCAGGCAGATTGCTTATATCGGAGTACTCTCTGTTGGGATGTCCTTCATAATAATTACTGGAAATATTGATCTTTCAGCAGGTTCAGGTGTTGCTCTTTTCGCAGTACTCTTAGCAGGATTTATGGAGCTTAACAGTATGCCTCTCTGGATAGCTCTGCCTCTTGTTTGTCTTATAGCTGCATCCATCTACATTGGTCTTGGCTTCTTGGTGGCATACCAGAAGATTCCAGCTTTCATTGTGACATTGGCAATGTTCACTGCATTTAGGGGATTGGCTTTCATTTATTCTAACAAGCCGATCTATGTTTCTGATCCTTCGTTAAGGATCATGGGACGTGATTCAGTATTAGGGATTCCAATTGCAATCATGATAATGGTTTCATACTTCTTCATTGCGTGGGTACTTCTTCATAAGTCCCAATTTGGAGCACATGTTTATGCAGTTGGAGACAATGCCGAGGCTGCACGCCGATTCGACATAAAAACCAAGAGAGTGATTCTCTCTGTCTTTGCGATACAGGGAGTCTCAGTAGCACTTTGTGCTGCCTTGATTAGCGGTAGGCTTTCAAGCGGCAGCCCTAACGCCGGTACTGGCCTTGAAATGGATGCTATTGCTTCTGTTGTTTTAGGTGGGGCAAGTCTCTCAGGTGGAAGAGGATCTATTCTGGGAACTCTTGTGGGAGTTCTTCTTCTCGGATCACTAAACAACGGACTCAATCTTCTGGGAGTTTCTTCCTACAACCAAATGGTTGTAAAAGGTATGATTATTTTGTTTGCTGTATGGCTCAATTACATCAGAGAGAGAAGTAGGAATAAATGATATAGATTGGATGTGATTACTTTGTTCAAAGATGTCTTTCCTGACCGACCAAATGCACTCAAAGAAATATTTGGAAAAGATAAGATTGTAATTGGAATGATCCATTGCAAACCATTACCGGGATCACCATTTTATAATGGTAATTTCAGAGAAACGCTTGACGCTGCAGTTCAAGATGCAAGAACATTTGTAGAGAATGGAATTGATGGACTGCAGATTGAGAACGCTTGGGATCTTCCGTTCCCCAATCCTAGGGATATTTCCTTCGAAACGGTAGCCGGTTTGACGGCCGTTGCAATGGAACTACGAACGAAGTTCGATATACCAGTTGGAGTCAACATGCTTGCAAATGGTGTAGTGCCAGCTATGGCTGTTGCATCTGTTTCAAGTCTTCTGTGGGTTAGATGCAACCAGTGGGCAAATGCCTATGTAGCTAACGAAGGGTTTGTGGAAGGTCCTTCAGCCAAAGCATTAAGATACAGATCTTTCCTGAAATCAGATAGCATAAAGGTTTTTGCTGACGTTCATGTTAAGCACGGCAGTCATGCGATTACTGCTGATAGATCTGTTGAAGAGCAGGCTCTTGATAATGTATTTTTTGCAGCAGATGTTTTGATTGCAACAGGCGAGCGAACGGGCGATGAAACTAGCTCCGACGAAATCAGAAGGATTAAAGCTGCCTCGAAACTTCCAGTGATTGTCGGCAGTGGGACTTGTGAGAATAACATCACGAGAATACTTGGTGAATGTGAAGGTGCGATTGCCGGTACTCATCTTAAAGTTGATGACAAATGGTGGAATCCTGTTGACTCGGAAAAAGTAACGAGGCTCATGAGAATCGTCCGAAAATTCAGGGGAGAGTAAATATGGAAGGATTCGTAAGAACGGTACTTGGGGATGTGTCATCAGAGAGCATAGAGGGAATGGTATTGGTTCATGAGCACCTGAATTTCGACACATCTAGAATCAAACATGATCCAGATGCATGTATGACTGAGCCTGAGACAATAATTGAAGAACTCAAGGAATTTTCGAGAGCAGGAGGAGATCTGTTAGTAGACCTTTCAACAACTAATACTGGCCGTAATCCCGAGATCTTAAGACACATAGCAATGAACTGTTCAAACAAAGTGGTATGTTCGACAGGATTTTACTTCGGCCTTTATCTTCCGCTTGTAGCAATCACAAGTAGTGCAAATTCTCTGGCTGAAAGGTTTGTTAGAGAGATAACAGAAGGGATCGACGGTACTGATGTTAAGGCTGGAGTAATTGGTGAAATCGGTTGGGGTCAACAAGTGCTTCCTGCGGAGAAAAGGGTCTTCGAAGCTGCTGTTATCGCTCATAAAGCAACCGGAGCTGCAATAATCACTCACACATATTTCGGTCTTAATGCTCTTGAACAGTTGGATTTCTTGGAGAAGAAGGGTGTGAACACCAAAAAGGTTGGTATTGGTCATATGGATTTGTATCCCGATCCGGATATCCATTTTGAAGTAGCCAAGAGGGGAGCATTTGTTTGCATTGATAATATTGGGCGTACAGACTATCGCCCCGATTCTGAGCGAGTGGAAATGATAAGATTTCTGTTTGAAAAGGGGCTTGGTAATAAGATAATTCTTTCCTCAGATGTATCTAGAAAGAGCCACCTACACAAGTATGGAGGCCACGGATATGACCATGTGTTGACGAGATTCGTATCAATGCTCTACGAAGCCGGGTTTTCTGAAGATGACGTCTTATTGCTTCTCCACGAAAACCCATTACGGCTTATCTCAATTTCCGGTGAATAGTATGATAGGTGTGTTTGGAAACATAATTCTAGATTTTGCTGCTGAAGTTGAAAAATATCCTTCAAATGATGACGAAGTCGCTGTTAATTCTTTGAAGGAAATTCCGGGAGGGACAGGTGCCAATACTGCAGTTGCGGCTGCTAGATTAGGAGCAGAAATAACCTTTTTCGGGACGGTTGGAAACGACTATTATGGCAGATTCCTTGTGGAGAGCCTCAAGAAGGACAACGTAAGACCCGCAGTGAGGATTTCAGGTGAGCTGCACACTGCAGTGTGTATTGCTGTCTACGATTTGGCAGGCGATAGGAGATTAATGACCTATCTTGGACCTAATCTAGATTTCGAAATGACTGAAGAAACAATAGCCTTGCTTAAAGAGTGCAGCATTGTCCATATTAGCGGCGGAACTCCCAGTCATTGGAACATGATCAAACAAGTTGTCAGCAAGGAAACGAAAGTTTCTTTTGATCCAGGGAGCATGATTTGCAGAACTTGGCCCGAAAAAACGTTGGAGTTCTCTCTAGATGCAAATTATGTTTTTGTTAATAGGAATGAATGGACGTTGCTTGGGAAAGAAGCATTGCTTAGGGCAGCTGGAATCGTCTTTTTAAAGATGGGTAGAGAAGGCGGTTTGCTTTATGAGAATAAGAAGGTCTTAGGTGAATGGAAAGCTGTACAAGCGAAGCAGGTTGATGCAACTGCAGCGGGCGATGTTTTCGATGGAGGAATACTTTACGGAATAGATGAAGGTCTTTCTCTTGAAGAATCAATTAGGATTGCAAGGCATGCGTCTGCGTTGGCTGTATCAAGAGTAGGCGCTCAATCTTCAATACCAACGATGGACGAAGTAAAAGAATTTATCCATGATCGGGGGTAACTATGGAAGATAGAAAAGCAGTTCTTGAAGTTAAGAATATAAAAAAGCATTTTGGAGGTGTTCAAGCTTTAAGAGGTGTCGATTTCCAGCTTTTCGAAAAGGAAACAGTTGCTTTGATGGGCGACAACGGAGCCGGAAAGTCAACTCTAGTAAAATGCATTTCAGGTGTGTATATTCCCGATGAAGGGGACATTTTCATTCATGGAGAAAAGGCAAATATTAGGAATCCATCTGATGCGAGAAAGGAAGGTATAGAGACAGTTTACCAGGATCTCTCTCTTGCAGGACAGATGGATCTCATTTCGAATATGTTTCTTGGTAGAGAAATAACGAAAATCAATCTAGGGGTTATGAAAATCCTCGATAGAAGAGCAATGGAAGTCAAAACCAGGAAAGCTCTGGAGTCAATAGGGGTTTCTACAGTTCAGACGCTAAAAACTGAGACCAGAAATCTCTCTGGAGGTCAGCGTCAGGCTCTTGCACTTAGTAGAGCAGTATCCTTTGGCGTCAAAATACTAATACTCGATGAACCAACAGCTGCAATGGGGATTAAAGAATCTAGAAGGATAATCGATCTAATTTTGAAGCTAAAGGAACATGAAATTCCAATGATTCTGATATCTCATTCAGTCCCCATCGTTTTTGAAGTTTCAGACAGAATTGTTATCATGAGACAAGGACAAATAGCAGGAGAATTGACCACAGCAAAAGCAAACCATGAAGACATAGTATCCCTAATGGTTGGTGTAGGTAAAGGAATAGGAGGTGAGTAGCAAAGATGAAGAAGCTGATCGGAATGATTCATCTTGGTTCTCTACCTGGTTCTCCTGGGAATAAGCTTGATTTAGAACGCCTAGAAGAAAGAGCTCTTGCGGATCTTGACTCGCTCGAAAAGGCTGGATTTGAGTCAGCAATAGTGGAGAACATCTCCGATGAACCTTTTAGAGTGGATTCCATGGAACTGGAAGCATTTGCAGCCTATGTTGCAATTCTTAGGACTGTTGTAAGAAAAGCTAGAATAGAGATTGGTGTTAGTGTCCAGATGAATCTGTGGAGAGAGATGATCGCAGCTTCATCGTCAACTGGAGCTTCTTTTATTAGAATCGCAGCATTCACTGAAGAGAGGATTTGTGCAGAAGGAAGAATCGGACCGGTCGCTGCAGAAGCCCTTAGATATAGAAAGGCGATCAACTCAACCGTCCGTATTGCCGCTGATGTTCAAGTCAAACACTCTTTTTCAGTTATTTCTGAAAGCCATTCCAACTACTTTGTGCAAATGGCCGATAGATTCGCTGACTATTTAGTAATTACTGGTTCAACGACTGGAAATGCTATTGACATGGCATATCTGTCTAGAATGAGAGAAGTGATCAGAAAACCCATTTGGGTTGGAAGCGGTGTCTCCGAAGAGAATGTTCAGGATATTCTTCGAATAGCTGATGGAGTCATCGTAGGAACTTCAATAAAAGTGGACGGTCAAACAACAAACCAAGTAGATTTAGATCGAGCTTCAAGACTTGTCAAGATGGCTAGAGATATGTGAGAAGATCAGGCGTCTTGAGTTTCGAGGAAGTATCAATGTATTCATTAGTATTTCTTCAGATCTTTTGAAGGCAAAGTCTGGCCGGAGAAGCCTCATGTTTGCTCTTTCCAGCGTTCAGCGTATCTTAGCAAGCAATGAGCGGCTCTTTTCGGAGAACGGACAACCGTTCAACGGCAAACCCGGTTCATTCTCGTCTTTTCTACCGCGAACCCGCAATCCCCAACCCTGGTTCTATCCGTCACCCCTTCATTCCTGACTGCATGAAACTGGATATGAATGTCTTCTGGAATATCGCAAAGAATATGATTAATGGCAGTATTACCAGAAGCGTCGCCGCCATCAGCAGTGTCCAAGCCGCGGCGCTCTCTGAAGCCTCCGCCAGCATCGCAAGACCGACTGTAAGCGTCCGGGCCTTCACGCTGTCTGTAACTATCAGGGGCCAGAAGAATTCGTTCCAGTGATACGTCACGCTTATGAGGGTGAAGGCAAGATATGTCGGTTTAAGCAACGGGATGGCTATCGAGATCATGAACCTGAAGGTTCCGCAGCCGTCAATAGTCGCCGCTTCTTCAAGTTCTCTCGGGATTGCGGCGAAACCTTGCCTCAACAAGAAGACGCCGATCGCAGAGGCCACGTAAGGAAGCGCAATAGCCGTTTTCGTATCTAGCAGGCCCATATTGCTGATCGTCAAGTAGTTCGGCACAATGAGAGTCTGTGGAGCAATCATGAGCTGGACAAGCAGGATCATGAAGAGAATCTTCTTGAATCTGAATTCCATTCTGGCGAACGCGTAAGCGGCGAGAGTAACTGTTACAAGCTGCACTGCGAGAAGTCCAAAGGCATAGAGAATCGTGTTGAAATAGTATCTCCCGAAGGGGATTATGTTGAAGACCTCTTTGAAGTTGTCAAGCGTCCATTTTTCAGGAAGCCACTTTGGGACCATCGAGAAGACTTCAGTCGGATCTTTGAAAGCCGTAACGACTATCCAGTAAAGAGGGAAAGCTAGAATCACGGCGAAGACTATCATCAGCGCGATCGAGACCCATCTGGTCGTTCTTCCTCTTTTCGTCATAGTCTCTCACCCGATTCATAGAAGACTCTCCTTTCCATGAAGAAGAAGGCAAGGACTGTAAATATCAACAAGAGCACAAGAAGAATCACGGTGAGTGCGGAGGCATAACCGAAGTCCCAGTATTTGAAGGCCACCTGATAGATGTAGTAGACAAACATGTTAGTAGTGTTTGCCGGACCGCCTCTCGTCATTAGATAGATCTGATCGACTGCCTGGAAGGAGTTTATTACCGCGATTATGAATGCAAAGAATGTTGTCGGCGATAGCAAGGGCCAGGTTATTTTCCAGAATTTGCGCCAGGCTGAGGCTCCATCAATAGTGGCGACTTCGTAGATTTCCGTGGGAAGCTGCTGCAATCCACCGAGAAAGATCACCATATAATATCCTGCGTTCTTCCAGATAGCCACAATAATCAGGGCCCACATAGCAAACCTGCTGTCGCTTACCCACTCTATGCTAGGGATGCCTATCTTACCGAGAATGTAATTCAAAAACCCATAGCCTGGAAGGAAGATATATAACCAGATCATTGAAGCGGCGGCCATCGGTATGACGTTAGGATAGAAATAGATAGTCTTGAAGAAAGAGCTTCCGAAGATCTTCTGGTTCACAAGAAGAGCAAGAAACAACGCCAGAGCCATAGTTATGGGGACCGTTATAAATGCGTAGAAGAGATTGTTCCCAGCTACCTGCCAGAAGAGAGGAGTCGAGAAGGCTCTCTTGAAATTGTCGAGGCCCGTGAATACCGGCTCCGGCGTTGCCATATTCATTCTCATGAAACTCAGAAAGAGAGACCTGAATGCCGGGTAGTATGTAAACATGCCAAGGAAAAAGAATGTCGGCGCTATGAAAATCCACGGCAAAATCTTCTTTTTCGTTTTCGTCTTCAATCTACACACCTCCCGGCAATGGTCATTTAGGTCTTATTGCTTGAATGGAGCAAGAATCATTTCGACTTCTTCCTGCAACTGCTTCAACCCTGCGGAGATCGACACTCTCTCATCCAGGATATTCTGAAGAGTTGTCAGGAAAAGCTCCCTAACTTGCGAGTTACTGTGGAAAGCCATCTCTCTTCTGGCGACGTCAAGCTGATCCCTTGCTACTAAAATGTAGGGGAATCCTTCCGCGAATTCCTTTAGAGCCTCAGTCTCGAAGGCGTCTTTTCGAACCGGAACGTATCCCGTCCCGATGCTCCATCTCGCCGAGTTCTCGGGTTTACTAAGCCACTTGACGAAGGTCCATGCGGCTTCCTTGTTCTCATCGGGGATTCCCTTGAAGATGTAGAGGTTTCCACCTCCCGTTGGAACTGCTGTCTTGACTTCTCCAGGAAGCGGAGCCACTCCAAAATCGAATGTGGCCGAGCTCTTTACGAAGCTGAGACTACCTGTAGAATTGTACATCATAGATGTTGCACCGGCAACGAAGTCCTGGGATGCGGCTCCATAGCTTCGGTGTCTTGGCATCACTCTCTCGACATTGGCCATGTAGGACCATTGCTCAACGGCCTTTGCAACTTCGGGCGTGTCGAAGTACGACTCAGTTCCCGTTTCATCTGCGTATTTTCCGCCGGCCTGAAGAATCCATGCCTGAATTGTCCATGTATCGTCTGTAATGTCTTCGAAGCCCCAGCGAGTAACGTTTCCGCGCGAATCCTTGATTGTCAGCTTTTTCGCTGCCTCAAGCAACTCCTCCCAAGTCTTCGGGGGATTTTCTGGATCCAGTCCCACTTCTCTGAAGTGATCCTTGTTGTAGTAGAAAATCGGAGTGCTTCTCTGGAATGGTATGCTCCATGTTACGCCGTCGATCATCGAATTCTCAAGGAAACCGGCATAGAAAGGTTCTGTGAAGTTCGCATCTTCTCCCACCAGGAACTGATCCATATCTTCTATAAGATTCATGTCCAGAAGCGAGAAGATATCTATGGCGAGAAGAAGAGCAACATCTGGAGGATTCTTTCCTTGAGCGGCTGTTACAGCCTTCTGCATTGTCTGGTCGTAATTTCCACTGTAAATCGGTTCGACAAAGATATCTGGATGCTCGCTGTTGAAGTCTGCAACGACTCCATCCATTAGTACGGCAAGTGCTCCTGCCACCTGAACGGGAAAGAAAAATCTAAGGTTTGTTACGGACAGTGCTGTTCCGGCAATTAGCACAAGTGAAATCAAGATCACTAAGAAAGTCTTGAAACCAAGTTTCATCTCTTACCCCTCCTTTTTGCGGTTTGTTCTGAAGCGACCCATAAGGATAGACGGTCTAAACATATGGTTTTCGACGATTATTTCTTCTCCGCTGAAGTCGATCAAAGTAAACGAACCCGGGATGCTCCCTAGTTGATTCCATGTGTCCGTGAACGAGGGCACCGAGACGTAGAGAATTCCGTTTTCAGAGGCAATGCTTGGCCAGTGAACGTGGCCATTTATTGCGGCAATTACGTTTCCGGCCTTTTCAAATATCCGCAGAAGCTCTCGCTTGTTTACAACGTAGGCAAGATTCTCGATGTTCTCAAAATGGACATTCCTCTTGAGCGGCTGTTCATCTAATGCCTGATGAGTGAAAACGACTTTCTTCTCTGGAGAAGCTCCAATTTCCCTTTCAAGCCAGTCGAGAGCTTCATCCGAGACCATACCTCCAATACCCTGGACAACCGGGTCCTGAGTATTGAGAAGCAGTAAACGTAATCCTTTTACTACAACGTATCGGTTACCAAGCTTGCTGCCTATAGCTTTTTCGTGTTCCTCTTGAGTAAGATTGTCCAGATCGTGGTTCCCGGTAATGTAGTACACCGGACACCTTGATCTAGAAAGTATTCTAGACATCTCTCCAAGTGTCCTGATATCGCTTTCCCGATCGACGGGGTTAATTCTATCTCCGAGCTCGACAATTGCATCCGGTTCAATGCTTTTGTTGACAAAGTCGATCCATTCACTCAGGAGATCGTTAACGAGGGTACCTCTGAGTGACGACCTATCGGGTCCGGCATGCAGATCCCCTATAACGACGAGCCTAGTCGCTATCACGAAATCACTTCCTTCGTGCCCTTGAAGATTCTCTGATAATCAGCCTGGTTCCGAGCTGAAAAGAGATCTTGTTCTTCCTCTCGCCGCTTATATACTGGAGCAGTAGGTTCGCGGCTCTTCTCCCTATTTCGTATGTGTTCTGATCTAGAGTTGTCAGAGCCGGAGTGAACTGGGCCGAAAGGAAGATGTTGTCGAATCCGGTGACCGATATCTCTTCGGGAACTCCTATCGAAAGAGCCTTACACGAAACAAGAGCTCCGAAGGCTATCAGATCGTTCGCACAGACAACCGCGTCATAACCGCTTCCGTGGTCCGACAGCTCAGAAAACGCCCTCTCATAACCGGATTCGTATGTGAACTGCCCTCTCGTTATCTTCACCACTACGCCGGAATATTCTTGCGCAACAGCCCTGGCAGCCTCTTCTCTATCTATTGAACTCGAAACATCTTCAGGACCGCCAAGATAAAGAAAACTCCTGTGCCCTTCGCTATAGAGGTGATCAAAAACGTTCTTCATGGCGCTGAAGTTGTCTATGGAAACGGATGGAAGAGCCTTGGACCAGCGTCTTCCCAATAATACGATCGGGCACCCGGATTCCTCTATTAGGGTTTCGACCGACTTATTGTAGCCGGATCCAATGAAGAGAATTCCATCGACATGCTTCGAAAGGAGCGTACTTATTGCCTCCCTCTCGAATTCCAGCTTGCCGTCTGAATTGGCAATTATCAGGTTATAGCTCTTTCTTCGGAGTTCTTCCTCCGCGCCTTTCATCATCAACGGGAAGTGTGGATTGGATAGATCTGGAAGAACCATCCCCACGGTGAAAGTCTTCTTCATTCTGAAGCCCCTGGCCAGAACATTAGGACTGTAGCCCATCTCCTTGACCGCTTTGAGAACGTTTTCTCTATTCTCTTCACTGACTGTGGAAACGTTATTCAGGACTCTTGAAACAGTGGCAGTTGAAACTCCTGCCCTCCGCGCTACATCTTTAATTCTAACGGCCATTTTCACTTCTCCTTCTCTAAGTAATCGATTACGTAATCGATTACTCATAAAAAGAATACCATCTCGCTTCATCTGAAACAAAGTCCTCTCAAGAGGAAAGAGAGTCGTTTATTTTTGTCTGAAGGGAGATATGATGGAAATCTTTACTGAGGAAAACTCTAGTGTCGATTATGAGGTATTCGCTCAAGTTATCGCAGTCAAGATACCTGGAAAAACCACTCGCACTTTCTTCTTTCTATGCCAAGTTAACAAGGGCTCTCTATCATCAGACGTTGCAGACGCGTTATTGTTGCTTTGATTACAGCAGAGCTAGTACTCAAAAACAAAAGTACTTAAAAGTTCAATGATTATCGACCAAAAGGAAGTCCAATAGTAAGCCCCGGCGCCTGGGGCTTTTTCTGCTATTTCTTCAGAGGTTTAACGGGACGGCAGATAGCATATCCATAATTCTCGGGGTCGCTTCTCTGATAGATCGGATTTTCAGTGTTCCATTCGTAGCCGGAATCTTCTGGATTCCAATTCCATGCAAGCTCATTGACAGTTGACATCACAGCTGGGTTGTTTTCATCGTAATCGTACGGCGGATAGTAAAAGACCACATACTCGCTTTCAGGAACGACGGTACACTCCATACCTTCGGGTATCTCTCCGCTGTAATCGAGCGGCACTTCGATTCCGTATAGATAGCCCCGCTTATCTCCTTCGAAGTACCATCCTCCGATCTGACCGTGAAGGCTCTGGATGCTTTCGAGTAGACCCGTAACAGTGTGGCAATCTTGACCGGGAATGCTTTCCTGAAGTTCCCAGAAGTGGAAGTATCCCTTAGCGTTGATGTTCCTGATTCCGATAAACTTGTGTGCGGGAAGTCTTTCGATCTTCACTTCGATCCTTTCCAGTTCCTTTTCGCTCAAGTCGCACCTCCTTTTGATGCCCAAAACGTGGGGATCGTAGACGATCCTTTTCAGCAGAAGGGGAAGGGGCTTTGGAGACACTCTGAACTCTTTGGGTGAAATCGAATACGCTTTCTTGAACGATCTGCTGAAAGCCGCCTGTGAGGAAAACCCGTTGTCGATTGCTATCTCTGCGATCGACTTCTTTGTATCCCGGAGTTCTAGTGCGGCCTTACAGATCCTTCTAAGCCGGACGTAGTCTCTAAGCCTCATGCCTGTTAGAGCGTGAAACTTCTTTGTGCAGTAGAAGGGTGAATAGAAAAGGTTTTCGCTCACTTCCGAGAGAGTCGGTCCATCTTCTAGATTTCGCTCGATGATCTGCTGAGAACTGCCTTCTTAGTTTTTGTTCTTATAACTTACAACTTGGATCTTGGCACTTACAACTGTTCACGTTTTTCGCGTTGAGATTCCGAGCATGATCATCTCAGAATGACTTGAAGAAGGGGAATAACCTGGAACAAGAGAAGACTTTTGGCCCCAGCGACTTGTACCAACTCCTTACTTCATCATCCTGCATAGCCTGCCCTGAAAACCTGCCCCAAAATGGTTCTGTTTGGGATTATGTTCAGGGCTCCTGTTTGAGGCTCCTTTTTATGGTCACTGTGAGTGCTTCTGCACAGGATCTATTGGTTTTTGATGAATCAAACAGTAGATGTTGTTCAGTTATCAGCACTCTCTTTCGGTTCGTTCTAGACGATTCGTTCTAACATATTTATGAAGAAGGAAGAATTCCCCTAAACAGGAACCCGATCGAATTGGATAATTGAACAGCTAATGATCACTATTCTAAGTATGTGCGTTGAAGAAATCAGCCATCTGGAAGCGAAAGCTTTTTCAAGAACTCCGAGGCGCAATCCTTGATCAAGGCCGCTCCTGTGCTGTTTTGATGAACATGATCTACCGTCAACAGAAATCCATTTTCCTGCGATAGTGCGTCCCAGCTCTTTCTCAATAGGATATGCTTGAAGATCATCCGTAATGTGAATTCCCAGGAGACTTTCCGCCCTGAGGGAGAACTTTTCTTATTCTTTGTCAGATAATCGCGTTGACGTTCATTGAGATCTAGATAGCACAAGTCCATCTGCGAAGTTATCTTCTTAATCAGTTCAGAGTATTCCACGCTTCTCTTGAAGAGAATATGTTCGGGTTCTTCTGTAATCAAAGGAAGCGACATCACTCCTATATGAGCAATGGAAGCGGTCTTGAGCCTTTGCAGGATTTCAGCGAAGTTTCTGGCATAGCTCTCTTTTGAAGGTCTCTCTGGTAGTCTGTTCTTTCTGATGTAGGCTTTCATGGTTCTCTCTGAGTAGGTTGCCCACACGTCGTTTGTTCCTACGAGGAGAATAGCGATATCTGGCTTCAAACTGGTCACTTTGTCTATTCTCTTTAGAACGTCGTAAGAAAGATTTCCATTTATTCCACTGTTTATAAACTTGTATTTTCCACCAAATTCGCTTTTCAGCATCTCAAAGTAACTTGCACCCACTCGACCAAAGGTGATACTATCTCCAATACAGACAACAGTATTCATGTGTAGTCTCCTCATCTTCAATTCATAACTATTATAGTCTTTCATACGTTTTACCCACTTCGATAATCTACCGGCTTGAAGGCCTTTCGTCTCTTTGAAGATAGTGCGAAGTGAAAGACATGCAAGATAGGAAGAAAGGAAAACACACTTCTCCCGTCCTGGATAGTTCCTATCTTTGTCTCCATTGCATAGATTTCAGCGTGGCCGGAAACTCATACAGCAAAAGAACAAGGATTTCGAACCTGCGGGTCTTCGAAAAAAACAAGGTTGTTGAAGATGATAAGCGGAATGTGTAACCCGGTCAAAAGAAAGGGTTCAGTTTATTCTGGTGCCTACCGAGCCATCTAGCTTTACGCGATACCTGGGGCCGGCATAGTCAGTAATGTACATCCAGTTTCCGGCTACACCGTCGAATTGCCAGATGTTTATTTCATTGAGTCTCTCTCTTTCCGATCCATCTGGCCTCATTCGGTACAGACCCTTTTCTGAATGGAGAACGTAATAGAACCAACCGTTATCGAAACAAGAGCTGCTAACTTTGTTCACAGAGGAGAGAACCGTAATTTCGGATCCGTCTTTCTTCATACGGCAGATCTCAAGATCATCATAAGCTCGAGTTTCTGGATCGAGAACCGATATGAAGTAAACCCAACCATTCTCAACGAAACCCAACCTCCCCTTTTCAGAGATCACAGTGTAATCTGATCCATCGATCCTTACTTTGCACAGCTTCTGATAGTCTTCGAAGTATATCCACTCTTCGGATATCATTACCCTGCCCGGCTCCAGGGAGACTTTGCAGAGCGCGATTTTTTTCGAGCCGTCTGTTTTCATCATGTATAGTGTCCCCACATCGCTTTCCACTGTTGCGTCTTCTGTATTTAGCGCTTCCTTCTTTATTTCGTTGAACTCGGCCAGCGTTTTCTTCGTGCTGTAGGCAATGTGATCACCTAGAACGTAGAAATGGGCGACATTGTCCTCACTCAGTTTCATTTGCTCGCCTCCGTCCTTCCTCATTCTATACAGGTTGCTCACATCGCGATCGTTTGTGAAGTAAATCCAGTCACCGGAAAGAAAGATAGAACTGACCGGAGAATCCGTTACCTCTCTTCGATTCGTCCAGTCGATGTTTATGGTGTACAGCCTGTCCTTTTCTACGAGAAAGATCTGCTCTCCTGACTGTGAAATATCTCCGAGATTCATTCCGTCTCCGGACAAATCCTCTCCTTCCGCCTTCTGCAGGTAGTCCTTCGCAACGGGAAAGCCTTTGAAGAGGTCGGTAGACATGACCAGTATCGATCCAAAGACGAAGATAATAACGGCTCCGATAATTATGGAAAGCAGTGTTCCCAATGCTTTATCTTTCTTTATAAAAGCGATGATAGATAAGACAAAGCCCACCACTCCCAGAGTAAGAAGAGAGAAGACCGGCAGAGGAATCAATGAGAACTGTATCTGGGCAAAGAGCAAAAAAACGAAGGCCAGACTCAGAAAGAAACCCCACTTGCCTAATCGTGAGTGGGGAAGGAAATTAATCTTCATGCCGACATCTCCTTTGATTCATTCAGTCGGGATTGGCACCTGCTATCTGAAGCCCGAGTGAATCCTGCCAAGAGAATGGATGCGATAACAAAAAGATGAACGATAAAAAACCTCTCCTATGTATCTTCTTCAAGGTTATACATATCTGTGAGCTAGAATCCTGTGTCTTAAAGTAAGGTCATGGCAAGCGTTTGAAATAGACTTTGATTCGGAGAGAAGACTGTTGGCAGGTCTTTTGTTTGTTTTCAAAGGATAGACTATGATAGTATAGTTTTCTTATCTTAGATGGGAGGGATGTGTTTTGAGCGACAGATATCTCACGATTGAAGAGCAGCTTTCGCTTCCGATCGTAAACAATCCGGTAATTTCGCCAGATGGAAAGAAACTTGCCTATATACTGAAGCGCGCCGACTGGAACACAAACAAGTATTTGCAGACAGTTGTGGTTTATGATGCTGAAAGCGGGACTGCTTCACATGTCTCGAACGATGAATTCGACTGCTCTCTTCCCGACTGGTCTCCCGATTCGAGGAAACTTGCATTTCTCCAGAAAATCGGCGGCGAAAACAAGAATGATGTAATGATCTTCGATTTCGAAGAGAAGCGAGCTTTCAAGCTGCTGACTTTCGAAAACGACATAAATCAGATAAAGTGGAGCAGAAAGAACGACGGGCTTTACCTGGTTGCCGACTCTCCTGAAAGCGATGAACTGAAAAAGAGGAAGGAGAACTACGGTGAAATCGAATACATAGACGAGGAACCGAAGAACAGTTCTCTTTACTTTTTGCATCTCTCATCTGCATTGAACAAGTACTCTTCAAGGTTCGAACTGCCTAAGGATATGAGATCTGAAGAGACTCTTTTCGATAAATTGACAGATGAGAAGAAGTTCCATGTTTCTTCGATCTCTCTTTCTCCGGACGGCAATTACGTGGCACTCATGGCTCCGCCGACGAGCGATATTAACGATTTCGATGAAGCGAAGGTTATGCTCATGGACAGCGAAAGAAAACTGAAAGAACTACTCTTCAAATATCCGAGAGGCTTCGCCTTCTCTCCTGATTCGAAGAGACTTGCCGTCGTCGTTCCCGATGGAGAAGACCCCTGGATGGATAACGGTGCTATCGAGATTGTAGATCTCTCAAATCTGTCAAAAGAGCGGGTCAACGTCGAAGACGATCTGAACGTTGAACTGGTCTCCTGGACAGAGAAGGGCTTCTTCGTGAGCTGGATCGAGAACAGCACAATGAGCCTTGGCCTGCTGGATATGAATGGCCATCTCGAGCGCCTGACAGATCAGGACAAGTTGGTTCTGGCCTCCAGCGTTACTCTTGATAGCAAACACCGTGCAATTGCCATGGCAACCATGGAGGAACCTATTGAAATCTTTCTAGACGGAAAGAGGATAACGAAGATCGCCGTTTCTTGCCCGGTGAGAAAGAGGGTGAAGAAGGAACGGATCTCATGGAAAAGTTATGACGGAACGGAGATCCACGGCGTTCTCAATCTTCCAGAAGATTTCGACGGCTCCGAGAGATACCCGCTCGTCGTGCTTGTACACGGCGGTCCGACATGGACGGCCTTTGCGGCGATGGTCACGAGCAGCTATTATCCTGTGGAGCAGCTTGTGTCCAAAGGGGTTCTTGTATTGGAGCCGAATTACCGGGGGAGCGAAGGCCACGGGAGAGATTTCAAGAAACTGAATTACAGAAACCTGGGCATTGGAGATTATGAAGACGTGGTTAGCGGTGTCGATCATCTTATCGAAAAAGCTTTTGTGGACAAAGATCTCGTTGGAGTCATGGGATGGAGCCAGGGAGGTTACATCTCAGCCTTCTGTGCGACTTACGGCAACAGATTCAAAGCCGCTTCAGTGGGAGCCGGTATATCCAACTGGATGACCTATCACGCGAATACCGACATCCATGAATTCTGTCACCGTTACCTCGGCAACAACCCCTGGGAGGATCCGAAAATATACGAGCAGACGTCACCTATCTCTTACATAAAGAATGCTTCGACACCTACCCTCATACAACATGGCGGCTCGGACACGAGGGTTCCCCCAGCGAATGCCTTCGAGCTTTATCAGGGGCTGAGAGAGATGAACGTTCCCGTAAGGCTGGTGATCTACAAGGGCATGGGGCACGTCGCAGAGAAGCCCGGTCTCCACAGAGCGATAATGAGACAGAATCTCGCCTGGTTCAGCCACTATCTTCTCGGCGAACCGCTTGAGGAGGCGCTGAGGCTGAAACAGGAAGAAATCGAGAAGACCGAAGAAAAGTGAAGAGCCGAAATCTTATCATAGTTGTTTTTTTCGATTTCTCATTAATCCAATACAAGAATTCTACGGCCGGCAAAAATCTTGGGAATCAAAGCCCTGAAAGCAGCCTGTTTTGATGCAAGACAAAGATTTCGGAATCTATCAGATAGATCGGCAAAAGGGGTGAAACCATGAAGATCTTCAAGAACGGGAATCTCATGGCAGTTACCGATGAAAGAGGGATTATAGACTGTGAGAGCGAAAAGGCGGCAGGCCTTTATCTGGAAGATACCCGCTTCATATCCAGAATGATTTTGAAAGCCTCGATTTACCTCGAGAGACTCCATGTAGATTTCTCGTGGGACCGAATAGAAGTTCGCTATCTGGGGAGATCAAGACCCGACGTTTCTAACTTCGACATCTTCCTATCTGAAACCCTCAGGGTAGAAGGCAATACCCTGTATGCCGAACTGACGGTGAGAAACTATTCGCTTGAAGAGGTTCAGCTGACTTTCGATTACGAAATCAGCTGCGCCTTCGAAGATATCTTCACGATAAGGGGAGAGAACGATGCGTATGCTGGGTTGGACATATCCAGAACGGCATGGTCATCTTCACCCAACAGCCTTCAGTATGAAAGCGACTTCGAAAAGGATACCATAGAAAACTCGCTACCCTCGCTCTCTCTAAAGCTCAGGCCGGGGAAAAGCGCGACGGCCTCGGGCAAACTGAGATTGAGCAAGGCCGTGAAGAAAGAAGAGATCTTCAAGGATATGCTTTCAGAGAGACCTGTGGGGAATCTCCAGTTGACTGGGAACGTTAATCAAGTAGGCGAAAGGGAAATTGGAGATCTGAAGATGCTTATGATTCCGACGGTATATGGCGATTTTCCGGGCGCAGGACTTCCATGGTACGCCACCGTCTTCGGAAGAGACAGTCTAATCTTCGGACTCCAGACGGTCGATCTTCTTCCAGAGATAACGAGGAACATACTGAAGATCCATTCTCTTCTCCAGAGTTGTGAAGAAGAGATTGATTCCGAGACTCAGCCGGGAAAGATTGTCCACGAGACCCGCCTGAACGAGCTTTCTCTGTCAGGAAGATTGCCTTTCGAAAGATACTACGGAACGATCGATGCGACCCTTCTCTTCATAATGCTATCTCACAGGTACTACCGGCAGACAGGCGACCTTGACTTCATTAAATCCATCGAGAAGAACATCATGGCAGCCGCAAAGTGGATCGACGAATATGCCGACCCCGATAACGACGGATATGTCGAATTTGCTCCTTCTGGCGGCGGCCTCGTGAATCAGGGCTGGAAGGATTCTGCCGATTCGGTGAGCTTTGCAGACGGCAGGCTTGCCAAACCGCCCCTTGCCCTCGTAGAGGTTCAGGGCTATCTGTACGATGCTTTCAAATGCCTCGAGAAGCTCGTTGTTCTCTTTGACAAACAAGAGATGGCCTCTCTTTGTGCCTCTAGAGCGGCCGCTCTCAAGATCAATTTCAACCGTGATTTCTGGCTCGATAGCGAGAACTACTTCGCTACTGCTCTCGACAAGAACAAAACTCCGGTAGATTCGATAACCTCTAACCCCGGCCACTGTCTAATGACTGGAATAGTGGACGAAAACAAAGCAGTGGCGCTGGCTGAAAGGCTCTTTTCCGAAGATATGTACACAGGCTGGGGAATAAGGACTCTCTCGAGCAAGATGAAGCGCTACAATCCCTTCTCCTACCACAACGGAAGCGTCTGGCCTCACGACAACTCGCTGATTCTACTTGGGCTTATCAATTACGGCTTTTCGGAAAAGGCAAAGAGGCTAGCATTAGATCTATTGAAGGCGAAGGAAAAGTATCACGACAATCGCCTCCCAGAACTCTTCAGCGGTCTCTCCACGTCTGAAACAGCCGGGAGACTTGCGGAATATCCCGCAAGTTGTTCCCCTCAGCTCTGGTCAATTGGAACGCTCTTTGTGATCTCAGGTGTTCTGGCTCCTGATTCGGCCTGAAATGAATCTCTAGACATTCGAAAGATCTGAAAAACCATTCTGGCTATCGAACTAACTTAAGAGAACTATGATAGTTTCCACTAGCTGTAGAGGCTTTTGTTCGGAAGATCTTTCATGTCGGAGCTTTAAAAAGTTCCGTTATACCACTTACGCTTTCCAGTCCTCTTTTCTTAGAGACAAAAGAATTAATCGGGATCTATGCCCTTTGATTACCATAGAGCTTTTCACAACTTTGATAACGACCTTCAGTCTTGCTTATCTGATTTGTCGCTGTCATCCAGTCGAGACGAACCGTCGGCAGATTCTTCACTTTCTTTTCTCAGCCGCTTTGCCTTCGCTTTTGCTTTCTTTGCGCTCCTCTCTTTCATGTCATCGTACATATCTCTTATCCAGACATCGACGGGCGCCTTCCATTTCTCCGCTTTGTTGGGTATATTCTTTATCATCGTCCTTGGGTTTATTCCCAGTTCCTTCGCCATTCGTATCGTTTCGTCACCGACCTTGCATCTCTTCTTGACTTCTTTCCATTCATCTTCTCTTTTCTTGTTAGCCATAATTGCCTCCCGGGGCTGTTATGAATTCACGAATCGGTCATGAGTATATCTCGGTAATGTATTCTTTAGTATCTGCTGCCTAATGCAACTTGAATAATCTCGGCTCTTCAGGAAATAATTCCCGATTCCGGTGTTTAAGAGCAATTCTTTGACCGACAAGGGTAGTCTAGCACATGAAGCTTTCGACAAGTAAAACCACCTGAAAAAGAAACTCTTATAGAACCGTCTTCGTACCCAATGTGAGTCCGGACCAACAACGAATACACGTGTGAAGAAGCCACAGACTCGAAGTGATCTGAGAAAACGTCTTCTAAATTGGCAGAGACTATGCCAGAAGGATCAATTCAGAAATCTTTTCTGAACGAACCAGAATCCTTGAAAGCCATTCTTAGCTAATGGTTTCACACCTCTGTGAAAGTTTTCTCGTAAGCGGCGCGATTTGATTTTTTATTGTAATCTTTGTAAACTAATAATATATGGCATATGAATTGGGCAATAACTGACAACTAGTTAGAATATGCAGGTTTTTAGCAATGACTCGCAAAGAATTCGAATTTTTCACTTATCTGAATACTACTTCTTGTAGTATCTTGAATCCCCTGGGACTTTGTCTCAGCTTCTGCAAGGATCATTGGAGCTCCTGGGCAGGAATATGCTTTGTTAAGGACAACGGCGACTACGCTGTCGTCTATTATCGATAGTTGAAATCATTCTGTTCGATTTGTCATGACAGTTCAGAGAATTGATATTCCATGTAGTAAATCTATTCACGGAGGTAACGGATGGTAGAGAAACAAGAAGCTCAGCAAATTCTGGAGAAAATGCTTGGAAAAGGGGTGTCATTCAGACCAGATCAGTGGGAAGCAATCAACGCAGTTGTCAACGAACACCGGAAGGTTCTTCTTGTCCAGAAAACAGGCTGGGGAAAGAGTATAACATACTTTCTTTCTGCATACTTTCTGAGGAAAGAATCAAAGGCTGTAGTATTGCTTGTAAGTCCGTTGTTATCATTGATGAGAAATCAGATCGACATGGCCAAGAGAATCGGAATCATCGCAGAAACTGTAAATAGTACGAATTCAACTGAATGGGAAGAGATTATTGAAAGAACAAGAAAAAATGAAGTAGATATACTCCTCATTTCACCAGAAAGACTAGGGAATAAAGGTTTTCTTGAGAAATTCGTCTCGTTCAATATAGGACTTCTTGTAGTCGATGAAGTACACTGCATATCGGATTGGGGTCATGACTTCAGGCCAGACTATCGAAGAATTGTGCGTATAGTTTCAAATCTTCCGAAGGGAGCCCCATTGTTAGGAACAACAGCTACTGCCAACGACAGAGTAGTGAGAGACATTGAAGAGCAGTTCGGCAAAGATCTTCTTACCATTAGAGGTCCACTGAAGCGAGAAAGCTTGAAACTTCAGGCGGTGAGACTTGCAGATCAGTCTGAAAGGCTGGCATGGCTTGCTGAGAACTTACCCAGCATTCCAGGATCAGGAATCATCTATTGTCTGACGAAGATTGACTGTGAAAGAGTCGCCAGATGGCTCAAAGATAACAATATAAATGCATCTGCATATCATGCGCAAATGAATAACGAAAGAAAAGAAGAGCTGGAAAAACTGCTGATGAAAAACGAGGTAAAAGCTTTGGTTAGTACGGTGGCTTTGGGTATGGGATATGATAAACCGGACATTGGTTTCGTGATTCATTTTCAAACTCCATCGTCGATAGTAGCCTACTATCAGCAAATCGGGAGGGCAGGAAGATCAGTAGATTCTGCAGAGGTTATTCTTCTAGGAGGTAAGGAAGACGATGATATTCACGATTACTTCTTTGAAAATGCTTTTCCTGAAAGGGCGGTCATTGAAACGCTAGTAGAATTGATTGGGCAGTTTCCAAGAAGTAAAGCCGAGATAATGAGATCAATAAACGCTAAAATATCGGAAATCGAAAAGTGTCTTAAGATTCTTGAAATCGATGGTATTATTACCAGAAATGGCTCCAGATACATCAGGACCGCAAACAGGTGGAGTCCTAACAGTGAAAGGTGGAAGGAAATAATTCATCAGAGAAAACAAGAGTACAAGGATGTGAAGGCATTGTTTGAACTGAAAGGATGCCTTATGAAGTACGTCGTCAGTAAGCTTGATGATAATCTCAGTGAAGATTGCGGTAGATGCTGCAACTGTGCGGGTGATTTTCGACCAAGGGGTACAAACCCTCAGCTCGTTCAGAGAGCCGCGAAGTTTCTTAAGAATAGATTCGTGAGAATTGAGCCAAGGAAAAGGTTCCCTTATCGATTTGAAGACATGATACAAATACCGGAACCCTTCAGATATGAAGCTGGTTATTCGTTGAGCATTTATGGTGATGCCGGTTGGGGTAGAATGGTTAAGGAGGATAAATACGAAAGGGGACATTTCAGAAGTGAATTGGTAGCCGCTTCTAAGGACTTGATTACCGATTACTGGTCGCCTGAACCGTTTCCA
Organism: Mesotoga sp. H07pep.5.4; assembly: GCF_003664935.1. Lineage (NCBI taxonomy): Bacteria > Thermotogati > Thermotogota > Thermotogae > Kosmotogales > Kosmotogaceae > Mesotoga > Mesotoga sp. H07pep.5.4. Next base: position 120,664 of record NZ_JFHM01000026.1, on the reverse strand, counting down.
GAAATTGTTGTGTCCGTTCCGTCTCTCAGGCGTCCCTATCTGGTCTCTAGATTTGCGGAAGCTTTGGCTAAAGACATTAGTCTGAGTTACATACCGGATTGTGTAGTGAAGAAAAAGGAAACACATGAACAGAAGGCCATGAAAAACTCATCTATGCAGTTTGAGAATGTACTCTCCGCTTTTGAAGTTTCTCTTGATCTTGGGGGTAAGAGAGTCCTCCTTGTCGACGACCTTGTCGATTCGAGATGGACATTTACAGTAATAGCTTATCTGCTGAAGAAGAAAAACGCCGGTGCGGTTTATCCCTTTGCTTTATCGGCTTCGTGGGAAGGTGGTTATGATGACGACGAGTCATGATTACATATCCGACAGGCATTCGATAATGCTCCTTACAATCAGATTTGATGCAGAGCGGAACAACGATCTCAAACCTCTCAACTTGAAGAACTTTAACAACCTTGCCAGGCGCATTGCCTCTTCTCCGCTTTCGAGGCCTTCCAAGCTCCTGGAGCTTAGTGAAGCGGAAATTGGCGAGCAGCTTGAGATAGACGAAAAATCTGCGAAACTTATAGCGGGCCTTTTGAGTAGGAAGCACTCTCTCGCGATTGAGCTTTCAAATCTCGAAGAAAAAGGCATTCGTGCGATATCGCGTGCAGAACCGGAGTACCCTAGCAAACTGCTGGATAAGCTCAAGCATCTTGCACCGCCATTGATTTTTTATGCGGGAGACCTTTCAATACTAAACAATAAGGCGGTTTCAATCGTAGGTTCCAGAAAAACCTCTCAATCTTTGCTTGATCAAGCTCATCTCTTGGGAAAAAGATGTGCCCAGTCAGGTGTAACAGTAGTTTCCGGTGCTGCAAAAGGTGTTGATATGCACGCTATGATGGGATCGCTTCAGAACGGAGGTCTTGCTGCCGGTATTGTAGCTGATTCTCTCAAGAGTTTCATAAAAAAGGATGAGATCTCCAGATTTGTTAGGGATGGTCGTCTCGTATTGCTGTCAGCGTTCCCTCCTTGGGAAAAATTCACTGTTTGGAGGGCAATGGATAGAAACAAATATATCTATTCGCTTTCCGACTTTGGCGTAGTTGTACGAAGTGATCTGGAAAAGGGTGGGACTTGGTCAGGGGCTACAGAATGCATTGAAAAGAATTACTGCGCACTGTTTGTGCTTGACCTCGGTAAGGAAGAAAGAGGAAACGCAAAGCTAATAGATATGAGAGGGATACCGCTTGACATTGATATGATCTCCCGGGAGCCCGACATATACCGACTGTTATCCGGCATGATCGAAAGAGACAGTGAAGAGGAGCCGTTCATTGGTCAAAATGTGAAACAGCTTCCGCTTTGGTTTTGAGAGCTTCCTATCCTTGGTCTGATAATTAATGGAACTCCTTTCTGTGACCTCAACCTCATACTCTGGACTCTTTTAGCAGGCTATTTCCAAGAGTTCGACATCATATAGATAAACAAAACGCATGAGTTAGTTTCCCAGAAAGGGCTATGGAGTTTGTGAAGATTGAAAGCGTGTTACTAGGTATTAAGCCAGGTTTCTAAGTAGGTTGGACACTCTTTTTGCTTCAAGCTTGGAAACGATTTCACGCTGTTTGCCTGTCAGTTTTTAGACTTCAGCGAATGAAAAGAAAGAGCGATGGAACTGGTATGAAATATCAGGTTGAGATCTAAGTGAGATTTTTTTCGGGGCAAGGATAGGAGTCTCATCCTATCTGCTGATATAGCATAGTAAGCAGTGAATCATATTGATAATGCCCTAGGGCAAAGAGATAGATAATCATCTCTTTCTTTCAATTATCTAGCTAGTTTGGCTATCTTCAGATTTCCTGCTGTCAAAGCTTGGATGTACCGAGCGGTATTCGAATACCCTGTAAGGATGGAGTAGAATACAGCAGTGAAAGAGAGGTAACTGCAAAGCGCAGAGAAGAACACTCCAAACTGGAGGCGAAAAAAATGAATAATCTCAGAATGTACGGTGATCCTCCATTCAAAGTTATAGTTGCCCACGGAGGGCCAGGAGCGGCCGGAGGAGTCGCGCCTCTTGCGAGAGAGTTGGGAAAGAAGCGAGGAGTTCTAGAGCCCTATCAGACAAAGAAGACTGTATCCGGACAAATGGAGGAATTGAAGGAGACTGTCGAGAAGTATTGCTCTCCTCCAGTTATTCTCTTGGGACATTCTTGGGGTGCATGGCTCGTCTTCTTGTTTGCGGCAAAGTATAGCGATCTTGTGCATAGGATAATACTCATAAGCAGCGGTCCTTTCGAACAGCACTACGCTTCTGGTATTATGAATACTCGCTTGAACCGTCTTGGCGCAGAAGAAAGGGCTAGAGTTGAAGAGCTCATGAGCCTCTTGAGCAATGCAGAACTCAAAGACAGAGAAATGCTATCTGAGTTCAGAGAACTCCTGGCCAAGACAGACCACTTTGATCTTCTCGAAGATGCAGAAAGAGTAGAAGTCAATATTGATGCAGAGATATATAAGAGCGTTTGGACTGAGGCCTCAGAGATGAGAAGCAGCGGAGAGCTTCTCGAGAGTGGCAAGAAGATTCGCTGTCCCGTCCTTGCAGTCCATGGCGATTTCGACCCCCATCCTGCAGAGGGTGTTGAGATCACGCTTTCAAGGGTACTCAAGGATTTCAAGTTCAGGCTTCTGGAAAGATGCGGCCACATGCCCTGGATGGAAAGACATGCCAGGGAAGAGTTCTACAGAATTGTAGAAGCCGAGCTTGAAGAAGGATAGTCTCTCGACATTCAAATATGACGAAGCTGGAATTGACAGAAAAACACCGATTGGTTCAGCAAGATCTCGCAGAAAAGGAGTCACAACCCCAAATGCGCCTGGGGAGTGAAAGGCTTCATAAACAGCTTGATGCAATCATTCTGAATCCAAGTGCAAACGGAATTCAATAATCCTCTTCGCCAAATCATAAATAGGAGTCTGACCTTAATTAAGTCAATACATAACTGTCGTAGACCCACACAGGCCCGGTCACGAGACCACTTTCTACCCGGGCTTCTCCAACCTCATGATGGCCGATGTTGTAGTTATAAACAAAGAAGAGACAGCCTCCCCCGAGGGAATCGAAACGGTCCGCAAAAACATCGCCAAATACAACCCCGATGCTATAGTCGTCGACGGCGCCTCCCCGATAACGATCGAAGGCTGTAAGGCATCGGAGATAAAGGGCAAGAGGGTGCTCGTGGTCGAAGACGGTCCGACGCTGACGCACGGTGGAATGAGATACGGAGCCGGCTGGGTGGCCGCCAAGAAGTTCGGCGCCAAAGAGATCGTCGATCCCAGACCGTACGCCGTCGGCTCGATCGTGGCCACGTACGAGAAGTACAACCATATCGACGAGATCCTGCCGGCCATGGGTTACGGCGAAAAACAGATGAAAGAACTGGAAGAGACCAAAAACAAGGCCGACGTAGATCTGGTCATCATCGGCACGCCGATAGATCTCAGAAGAGTCATAGATATAAACAAGCCGGCCGTGAGGATAGGCTACGAACTTCAGGAAATAGGCAAGCCGGATCTGGAAGAGATCATAGACGAATTCCTCAAGAAACACAAAATCTGAACGGATTTAACCGAAGGGACCGGGTGAAACCGGTCCCTTTTTTTCTCAACGCCGTCCCGCCGGCTCCTCGTTATATCTAGAGTTGAACGACCTTCGTGAGATTCTGCGGTCTATCGGGATCGAGACTCTTAGCGATCGCCCGTTCGACGCCGAGCAACTGGAGAGGTATAGCTCTGAGGAACCAGTCGCCGAAGTCTTCGCCGCCGTACCGTGTGGCTATGTTCGCGAACCCTTCGACTTTCCCGCCGGATATTATCACCGGTCGGCCGCCGAGCCTTTCTATCTCTCCGGCCATCGCCAGCTCCTCGCTCAGGGACTTTCCATTTGTAGAAACGACCGCCAGAGTGCCCTTTCTGACTTTAGATTTCGGTCCGTGTCTGTATTCTAATGTCTGGTAAGAGTCGGCCTCGGTGAGAGACATCTCCGTCACCTTTATTATCCCCTCCATAGAGGCGGCGAAGTACTCGGCGTATCCCAGAAAGACGAAGTGATCTAGGTCCGCTATCGCAAAAGTCTCCAGACAGTTCAGCGAGTCGTCAAGAGTTGCACGGGAGGACGCTGGGATGTTGTTCAGGTAATCGTCAAGACTCCCGGGGGCGAACAGCTCTCTGGCAAGGGCGCTCACGAAGAAGGCCATGGACGTGAAGGATTTCGTCATCACTATCGCCGTCTCTTCTATGAAGTCCAGCACGACTGGAAGATCGGCCATTTCGATCATTTTGCTTCCCGGCTGGCAGGTGAGGGCGGCCGTCCGCACGCCGTCCCGGTGGGCCTTCTCGAGGGCGAGAAGCGTTTCGGTGGAAGTTCCGGACCTCGAAAGTCCTATAAGCAGATCTCCCTCCGATGGTCCGGCCAGACCGAGCATTATCTCCGAACCGCTGTAATAGGACGACCTGATTCTCCTCTTCGAGAGCCTTTCCAGCTGCTTCGCACAGCCCATGGCGAGAAAATACGACGTTCCGCAGCCGACAAAATCGATGCTCGCCGGCTCATTCTTCCCGATGAAATCGACCAGAGGCCGCGAGAGACTCCGGTACCTTCTTGAGAGAATTCCATGCTTCTGTGGTTGCTCGAGTATCTCATTCCTGGTTATCATTCGACGCCTCCTCGGTATCGTCATTCAATAACAATAATAACCCGCGAACGCTTATTTCATCATAGGAGCCGTTGTGAGTGGTGAGTAAAAACACGAGAGAAAGAGCGTCGAGAGTTCGCTTCGCTCAAGAGAAGGCGAGAGCGAAAATAGTGACTGACGGGCTCCTCGCGTCTTTCCCATTTTTCGCGTCCTCTCTCTTTCTCTCTTCTCTCTCTCCTCCTCTCGCTCTTACGAAGGAGGGCTCCTCACGCACGCTCTAGATTATCCCCTCCTGGCGCAACTTTTCGATTTCATAGCTCTCCATTCCCAGCAAGTTCTTCAGTATCTCTTCGTTGTGTTCTCCGATCTTTGGGGCCGGACCTCCTGTATTTGCAGGCGTTTCCGAGAATTTCAAGGGAGTGCCGGCCATACCGATCTTTCTCTCCCCAACAGGCAGGTTCACTATCATCTCTCTGGCGATCACCTGGGGGTTTTCGAAGAGGTCGGCTATGTTGCAGATTCTTCCGGAGGGGATTCCTTCCCTTTCGAATATTCTTAGCCACTCATCTAGGGATTTTCCACGGAGTTTTTCGTTGATTATCTCCGTCAGTTCATCGACGTTTTCGGCTCTGCTCGTGTTTTTCGAAAAACGTTCATCCTTCTCGCACTCTTCTATCGATAGCACACGGCAGAAGGTTTTCCACAACTGGTCGTTGCCAACGCCTATGTTTATCTTTCCGTCCAGACATTCGAAAGTTCCGAAGGGGGCGATCGATGCATGCCGGTTTCCCACGGGCCGGGGAACCTCGCCCGTCACAGAGTAGCGGAGAATGGCGTTCTCCAGCACCGATATCATACAGTCGAGCATCGCCACATCTATATACTGCCCCCTGCCGGTTTCTCGTCTGTTGTTGAGGGCGGCCGTTATGGCTAGGGCGGTGAAGATGCCACAGAGTATGTCGGCTATCGAGCTGCCGACCTTACTCTGGTTTTCCACGTCCGGACCGGTGATGCTCATCATGCCGCTCATTCCCTGAATGACTATGTCGTAAGCCGTCCTGTCCTTCAGGGGTCCGGTGTGGCCGAAGCCCGAACTGCTGGCATATATGAGAACGGGGTTTTTCTCTTTGAATCTCTCGTATCCCAGACCGAGTCTTTCCATAGTTCCCGGCCTGAAGTTCTCCACCAGTACGTCGGACCTGGCAGCCAGCTCCAGCAGTATCTCTCTGCCCCTGGCCCTTTTGAGGTTGAGCGTGATGCCTTTTTTGCCCCTGTTGATACTCATGAAATAGGCGCTCTCGCCGTTCACCATCGGGCCGAAGCCCCTCGAATCGTCTCCGGTTACAGGTCTCTCCACTTTTATGACCGTCGCGCCAAGGTCGCACAGAAGCATGGTGCAGAAGGGCCCCGCGAGAACTCTCGTGAGGTCCAGTACTTTTATACCTGACAGCGGACCGCTCAAGCACCATCACCTCTCTGCAGCAGCTCCAGAAGATATTCGAGCTGGAGTATGCCCCTCTCTATTCCTTTCTTTGAGATCCATTCCTCCCTGCTGTGAGTCTTTCCGCCTTCGCAGACCCCGACAGTTACGGCCGCCAGTCCCATCGAGAGCGGAAGGCTGGCGTTGGTCGCGGCCGGGCGGATCTGACTTTCGATGCCCAGCCGACGGTGCACCTCCCTGGCATACCCGATCAATTCGTGGTCTTCCCTGAGGCTTACAGGGTCTCGCGAGCTGATGATCTCCCATTTAATCCCGGCTTTGGCCTGCGCGCAGATATCTCCGGCCAGGCGCTTGCAGAGATCAAAGGTTTTATGGAGGCTCTCCCTGTCAACCGATCTTATATCCAGCGTGAAATAACTCTCCGAGGCCCTCACGGTCGGCAACGTGCCTCCGCATATTGTTCCGACGTTCACCGTCGTCTTTGGCGATTCTCTGTAACCGCTCGAGTCGACGATTTTCGAGACGATGGCGGCGGCGGTGTGAACGGCGCTGGGCGCGGAGGGTTCCAGCCAGGGGTGGCCGCCGGTAGTTTCTATGGAAACCTTCGCTCTTATAGAGCCAATCCCGGTGTATGTGATCCTTCCCTGCGGTATGCCTTCCAGCGAGATAGAGTATTTGATCTCTCTTCCGGTGCCGAGAATTCCCTCTATGAGCCGCTTCATACCCTCTCCCTTTCCCGGGCCCTCTTCCCTGGTCGTGGCCGCGAAAACCACGTCCGGCCAGTTCGAGTGTTTCTGCGCCAGCACAACCAGCGCGGCGAGGGCGACGGAGTTATCGGCGATTGAGGGGCATCTTATTGTCTCATCCTCTTCTATCCAGTTCAGCGGGACGGATTCATCGAAGACGGTGTCCATGTGTGCCTCTATAAGTATTACCGATTGCGGGAGTTCCTCGCCCGACCAGGCCAGCACGTTGTACAGCCCGTCGCGGGATACTCTCAGGCCGGCCTTCTCGAGAAGGCCGGCAATCAGTTCGCACTTTTCCTTTTCGTGGAAGGTTGGCGAAGGAATCGTCGAGATTCTCTTCAAAAGTTCAATAAAGCTCCTGTTCATCTTTTGGCCTCCCGGCAAGTAAAAAGCTCTCTACTTCACTTATCAAATGACTTTCGGCCCGTTCGTCGTAGGGCGAGGCGTACCATTCGTAACCGCCTTCCATCCCGGCCGGTACAACGTAGGGAAGATAATCCAGCGCGTAACAGACGACCAGCGGGACCTCGAAATGCTTCCTGGCGATTCTCTTCAGGATTTCTCCGGTGTCGAGAAAGAGCTCGAAGGGGAGAAAGAGCATGGCGATCTCTCCCAGCTCCAGAAGGCCCAGTCTGGCCGGTCGGTACTTATCCAATCCCTTCGACTCGAGCCGCTTCAGGGCCAGTCTGTAACCCGGGAGCGCTTCGGGTCTGGCCGGATAGGGTGGTTTTTCATCCGGCGATTTCACTGGCATCTCGAAAGAGTGTTCGCTGTATGACGGACCAGATGGAACTATCCTCTTTCTACCGGTTTCGACCATGCCGGACACGAAGAGACCGGAGAGTCTCTCTATCTCGTCAGAAGATCTGCCGGCGCGTGTGTAGCGCGTGCTGACATCTCCCGCGCAGGAGTTGAAGTACATGAAGGGGAAGCCGAACTTCCGGGTCAGCGCCTGACGGATACCGCCCGCCAGATCGGGCGAGTAGAGAGTGTTTTCCGGTCCCAGAACCGTCGGGTGGCACGGGAAGACCACTATCCCGATCCTCCCCGTCTCGCACTCGAAAACAAGAATATCTCCCCCTACCACGCTAGATTGCTCGCCGCTTGTACGGCGCGAACAGACGCCCTCAACCTCGAAGGTTATGTGTTCTATGCCAGAGAGGTGACTGGCCACCTTTCTTGCCCGGTCGCTGCAACGATCGAAGGCCGAATTCAACTGGTCTGTCAGCAAGCCCGGTTCCGGCGCGGCGTGGGTATGTGTGGCGACGGCTACGGTATCGTTCGGTCTGAAAGAGGCCGGTATACCGAGAAGATCTACGGCGACCAGCCAGAAGGGATCGCGGTCTCCTATGAATAAAGCCTTCATTTCGAGCGGTCTGTGAATTCCGGATGACATCTCCAGCCTATCGATATAACCGGCCATCTCGAGCCCGGTTTCCGGCTCGATTCTCGTCTCGCTAAAGCCGGCCTTCACGTTCGTACTCCCCGGATATTTCGCTGAGTCTCTCGAGTGAAGGTTTATCTACCTTTCGGAAGTTGTTCATGGCGATCAGTACGGCTCCAAAAACCGGCTGGAGCAGGGGCTTACAGAGTTTCAGCCAGCCGCTGACCCCCCACCGGAGTTGTTCCATGAAAAACTCCGACTTGCTCAATCCGCCGACCACGGCCAGTCTCGGAGCGACGGCCACTTTATTGTACATTACGACCGCCGTTCTGGCTATTTCTATAGCGTTTGCCTCGACTATTCTGCGGGCCTCGCGATCGCCGGAAACGGCGGCTTCAATTACAAGGGGAGCGAAGGCTGCGATCTCGGATTTCGAGTGCTGTTCTATGTAGAAGTAGCGGACGATAGCCCTCGAGGAATCGAAACCGAAGAAACTCATCATTTTGTCGTGAAGAAGGGAGTCCACTGTCCCGTCATGCACTTTGAGCGCGACCTGTATGGCATCCATGGCTATCCTGAAGCCGCTGCCCCAGTCTCCGAGTATGTGGCCCCAGCCTCCGAGCCTGGTTACCTCGCCATCGTCGTCGATGGCGAGGACCATCGAGCCGGTGCCGGTAACGGCCACGATGCCGGATTCGCCGCCAAAGCCACCGTACAGGGCGTTGTAGCAGTCGTTGTTTATCGCCAGTCTGTCGGTGTCTATCACCTCGTGGCCTATCTTTTCGAGAAGCTCCGAAGGGCTCCAGATTCCCAGACCGGAGTAACCGATGTAAGCGGACTCGAAATGCAGCCCGCTGCAGCCGGCATCGTTCATAGCCTCCACGAGCGACTCTTTCATCCTTTCCAGTCCCACCGAGAGGTGGTTCGCCGGGCCACCCTTTCCGTAGCCGACGAGTCTTCCCCGGCCGTCGCAGACCGCGAGCTTGGTTTGCGATCCGCCGGCGTCGATCCCCAAGAACAGCTCTCTCTCCATAAACTACCCCTTTACGGCGCCCGATGTGAGTCCCTGTATGTACCATTTCTGGAGCGACAGGAAGAGGATCAGCACCGGAATGGTGGCGATTATCATCCCCGCGCTCATCAGTCCCCAGCGCGTTATGTTGTGTCCCCTGAAGACCGTCAGCCCCAGGTTGATCGGCATCTTCGAGTAATCCTGAACTACCAGCAACGGCCAGAAGAACATATTCCACGACCAGAGGACCTTCATGATGGCCATCGTGGCTATCGTCGGCTTGACCAGGGGCAGCATCACTTTCCAGTATATATAGAAGTCCTTCGCACCGTCCATCCTGGCCGCCTCCTCCAGCTCGAGCGGAATACTGAAAAACGTCTGCCTGAACATGAAGACCCCGAAGCCGCTCGACATGAAAGGGATTATCATGCTCGTATAAGAGTTTATCAGCCCCATCCTGAGTATTATAAGGTAGAGGGGGATTACTATTACGTAAAAGGGGATCATGAGTGTCGAGAGCGCGGCCCAGAAGAGCAGAGTTTTACCGAAGAACTGCTTTCTGGCCAGCGCGTAGCCGGCCATTGAATCGAAGAGAAGGCTTGCCAGGGTGATCGCTCCGGCCACCAGGATACTGTTTAGGAACATCGTCCCGAGCGTGACGTTCTCGTCGAACAGTCTCGGATAATCCCATGCGGCCGGGTAGTTATCCAGCGTCACGGATTTCGGAATTATCTTGTAAGTCACTATGCCTGTATCGGGAGTGATGGAAGTGGAAAAAGCCCAGAGAAGTGGCATGAGCGTGAAGAGAGAGACGCCTATAAGGATCATGTATCTCAACGACCACCCGATGAGCTTTTTGCCTTTTTTATTCATCTCAATCCCCCCTCACATGACCGTGTCGGAGCCGCGGGAAAGCTTTCTCTGGACAATCGTCAGTCCCAGCAGTATAACGAAGAGAACGAAGCTGATCGCCGTCGCGTAACCCATCTCGAACTCCTGAAACCCTTTGGTGTATAGATAGTTGACCAGCGTGGTAGTCGCGTATCCGGGACCGCCCCCGGTCATTATATAAATCGGCGTGAATATCTGGAACGATCCGATTATCGTTGTCACACTCAAGAAGAAGGTGGTCGGTTTCAAAAGAGGCAGAGTTATCTTCAGTATCCTCTGCGGCCTCGAAGCGCCGTCGAGTTCTGCGGCCTGGTAAAGCTCCCCGGGAATGTTTTGAAGACCGGCCAGATAGATCAGCATGTTGTAGCCGAAGTCCTTCCAGACCATCACGATAACGATCGAAAACATCGCCAGCCGCGATTCGGAAAGCCAGCCCCTCGACTCGAGCCCGAAGGCCCCCAGAAACCTGTTGGCCAGTCCCGAAGAGCCAGGGGAAAGGATCAACATCCAGACTATGCTGGCAACGACCATGGAGATCACGCTGGGAATGAATATCGAGAGACGGAAGATATTCCTCCCGGGGAATCTCTCGTGGAGCATCAGCGCAAAGACGAGACCGGCCAGCATGCTTATGGGAACGTACATAAGAGAGAAGACGGCCGTGTTCTTCAGCGCCAGCCAGAAGTAGCGATCGGTGAATAGTTTCTGGTAATTCCTCAATCCCACGAAATCGGGGAAGAGGAACGTCATTATGTTGAAATCGTAGAAGCTCAAAAAGAGAGCCCAGATTATAGGTATGAATATGAAAAGTACGAAGACTGTATAAGCCGGCGCACAGAAGAGATATGCCACCAAAGTATCGCGCCAGAGCCTGCGTTTGGGCATCTCAAAACCTCCTCGGAGAAAATAAAGGAGAGAGCTTTGCTCTCTCCTTTCCTCATTTCAAAAAGCCCTTGTCTTTCAGCTGTTTCTCGACGAGTTCCTGCGCCGTCTTCAATGCCGCTGCGATATCGGAGTTTTCGGAAATGGCGTTCTGAATCTCGACTCTCAGCGTTCTGGCGATGAAGTTGGCCTCCGGGTGGGCTATCCATGCGTGCGCATCTTCGAGTTGCCTGAGATACATGGAGACGACGGGACTATCCGAGAAGTGCGGATCGGCCGCCGAGTCGAGTCTGGCAGGCAAAAAGCCCGAGGCGATGCAGTATTCGGTCATGTGGTCCTTATCCACCAGCCACTCGAGCAACTTGGCGGCTTCGGACTTGTTCCTGGATTGTTTCGGTATCACCAGGGCGTCCGAGCCAAAGTAGGATGTGAATTTCCCGGTTTTCTCGTTCGTGGGCAGCAGTCCCACCCCGAGGGTGTCTCCGAGGATCTTCTGGAGTTCTTTGGCGCTGTCGCCCGCGTCTATGTACATGGCGACCGTACCCTCGGCCAGCTGCCGCCTTACATCCCAGAGATCCACGTTTATCGCGCCCGGCTGAACGACTTTGTGCACATTGAAGAGATCGGCGTAGAACTGGATGCCTTCGTTGAATTCATCGGTTGTGAAGGCCGGTCTGTCGTCGGCCCCCATGAGCTCCCCTCCAGCCTGCCAGGCGTACATGACCGCCTGGTAAGTGTAGTTGGCCGCCGTTCCGAAGCCGTAAACATCTATCTTTCCATCGCCGTCCCTGTCGAAGGTCAGCTGTTTGGCGTACGTGACGAACTCGCTCCAGGTCCAGCCTATCGGTTCCGGCACGTCGCGCTCCTGGAAGATGTCTTTTCTGTACAGGATCGCCCTGGTATCGGTGAAATACGGGATAGATATCAGCTTGCCCGTCATGTCTTTCGGCGTTATCGATGTGTAAAGACTGGCAGTCAGTACGGAAGGAAGAAGCTGCTCCTTCAGTTCCTCCGAGATGAGGCCGTCGAGCGGTTCAAGCACACCGAAACGCGCCAGGACATGCTCGAAAGGAGACCCGAGCTTCACCAGATCGGGCGCCTTTCCCGACATTATGGCAACCTGCAGTTTCGTGTGTGGATCCTCGGCCCACGGCACGACAACGAGCTTGACCTTTATGCCGGTCTCTTTTTCAAATTCCTCGACCTGTCTCTGCACCACGGGAAGATCGAGCGTGGGATCGCCGCCGGCGAACCAGAAAGTGATTTCCTTCGCGCAGAGCACCGTCGAAAGAAGCGCGATCGCGAGAAAAACAAGCAATTTACCTTTCATCGTCTCTCCCCCTTTCACTTAAAAGCTTCCAGCATGGCGTTCTTGAGATTTTCGTTGCCGAACAGCGTTCCGAACCTGAAAAACATGATTCCGTCGGCCCCCGCGCCCCTGGCGTAGTATATAGCCTTCTGCAACTCGGTCGGCGAGAGATCGTAAGCCTGAATGCCCATCACGACTTTCGTATCGGACATCATCACGTCCCTGGTTCCGGTCGCCACGTCGGCGACCCAGTTTGCCTTCTCTCCGAAATCGAGATGGTACGTCATCGGGATAACTATATCGCATAGTTCTCCGAAATCAGCGTACCTCTGACCGTAGTGTACCATCGCGAATCCGTTGGAGGCGGCGTCTATGTCTCCACCTTCAGGCATAAGTGAGGCGCTGTAGATTATCTCCGGTTTCATGGACTCTATTCCGGCCTTGATCTCTTCTGTGAAGGCCCTTATATCGTCCATTCTCATCTCTACCCAGCGGTTTATATCGAAGTACATGAACTGCCTGTACAGATCGATGAACTTCTTGTTGTCGCCGATGGAGCTCCAGGTCTCTTTAGCAGTCTCCATGAGGAAATCAACGTCGAGTCCCTCGAGCCAGGCCCTGCCTATGTTGTAAGGTCCCCAGCCCCAGGCTCCGGTTGGATACCTTATATAGTCCAGATGGATCCCATCGACGTCGTACAGTATTATTACCTCTTTCATTAGATCGACCAGGTACTCTCTGTAACGGGTGTCCTGAACGAACTCCACCGTAGAGCCTGCCTTCTGCGGATCTGCGCCTTCTTCGATTGGAACGCCCCACATCTTGGATTCGGGGAACCTCTTGAGATATGCCTGGTCCTGGTTCACTACGAACCACGCGTGTATTCTGAGCCCGGCCTCTCTGCAGGCCGCCACGGTCTTTTCGAGTATAGTCGTATCGTCGATCTTCTCGTACGCGATCGCCGAAGGCCAGGAGACCTGCCCCGCCGTCCCCTTCACAAGCAGGAATACATCCGTGAAGCCCGCCTCTTTCAATTCGTTGACGGCACTGTCCACGCCGTAAGATATGAAATCGGTCGACCAGGCCCATACCGCCCTGATCTCTCCTTCGCTGCCCGGGATCTTCTCGATAACTTCGGGAGCGGCCTTCTCTACCGGCGGCCAGTTGGCGGGTCCGCTAACTTCTCTAAGCGAGGCGTAGTTGGGCATGCTGCCGTTGTCGTTCACCCAGCTCACCGATCTCGTCAGTACGTACAGAAGAATATCCGGTGTCATTACGGCCATACTCTCGCCGTTCAGCAGGAACTCCACCTGCGACGGAATGAGCGGGTCGGCCTCCAGCTTCGCCGTGATTTGTCTGGAAACCTCGTAAATATCCGGCCAGTTTATCATGCCGCCTATTTCGCCCTGGAGCTGCTTCTGTGGCGCCTTCACCTCGATGTACGGCACAGATGCAGGTAGCTGTCCAATCTTCTCTCCGTTGGCACCGTATATCGCCATCCATTTGGCCACCAGATACAGCGCCTCTTCCATCGAGACGCTCCTGTCGGTTCCCGGAATTTCGATGGTATCGGGAATCACGCGGCCCGAGTCGTTGATCTTCGTGTTCAGATTGATCGCCATTTTCATGATAGTCGCGCCGTCGAACTCGACCGCCATCAATCCTGCTGTCAACAGGAGAAGAACTAGAAGGATCAAGAACCTTTTCATACAAACACCTCCCTGTGTTTACAAGATCGGAATTATCTTCCGGTATATCTGTATCAGCTCGGAATTCTCCAGATCGCCGTTCTGCGTGTTGGCACTGCTGAAAACCGGTGGAAGCTCCCCCCTTTTCGAATACAGCCACGCCACCTGTCCGACGATCGAATTGAGTATGGTCGCCCCCACGGCCGTCGAGGCCGGCGCAACTTTTGTGTTCGAGATATCCAGAAGACCGTCCCCTATTGGAATATGGTTATCTATAACTACATCGGCAACCTCGAAAAGCCTCTTTCCGGCGGGGTTTCTGGGTTCCACCGAGGAAGAGTGGGCTATGGAGGTTATGCAGATCACGCTGGCGCCGAGTTCTCTGCCCCTAATTGCGGCCTCGACCGGGACGGCGTTGACCCCGGAGTTGGAAGCGACGATCATCACGTCGCCCTCCTTCAGAGAGTAACGCTCCAGTATCACCCGGGCCAGGCCGGGAAGCCTTTCGAGCTTGCTGGAACGCGCGGCGCTTTCGTGAAGCATGAGAGAAGTCTCGAGAATCGGGTAAATCGACACGAGACCTCCGGCCCGGTAAAACATCTCCTCGGCGAGCATATGGGAATGGCCGGTGCCGAACACATAAACCAGCCGGTTCCTTTGAAGCGCTTCGAATATGAGCTGTGCCGCCTTCTCAATTTTCGAATCTTCATTCTTTTCCACCGTTTCCAGAATCTTCTCCAGTCTGGAAAAATACTGCCTCCACAAATTCATCACTCCTCCCGGAAAAGGAAATCGATCGCTTCTTCTACCATGAACCGGGTGTTTTCCTTCAATTCTGGATGAAACCCGAAAAGAAAGTACCTGCCTCTGCCGGCCTGTCCCTTCACCGCGGCGATTCCATCTTTCATAACCCCGTCGAAACTATCGACGTAGACCGCAGCCACTTCCTCGCAGCCGTCGGGTTCGGCGCCGAAGATCGGTCCGTTTTCGTAGTGAACCACACAGGGCCGGCCCTCCCAGTTTATTTTCACGTCGCCGCAGCCCCTATCCCAGTTACCTATATCCAGCGCCTCTCTGGGGGAGAGATTGAAACCGGTTGTTTCGCTGTTGTAGGGCTGGAGGGCCAGATACGCTCCGGCGCAGATCCCCAGATACCTCCCGCCTTCGAAGACGTATCGGGTCAATTTTTTCAACACACCGCCACCGAACCGCGAACCGAAAGTCGTCGCCCTGCCGGCGCCTATAACCACCATATCGACTCGACCCAGATCGGTGGCTTCATCGAGCGTCTGCGCGAGGGAGAAACCGCGCTCGCTGAACACTGTCGTCAGAGCTTCCCTGGACTTCCCCTCCTCGGAAATCAGAAGGATGTTCATTTCAACTCTCCGCAGATAGCCATACAGGCTGCCTCGATCGACCCGGGAAGCAGTCCGAACGTCTTCATCGACGCACCGAAAGCTTCGAGAGTACCGACGTCGTAAGGGTCTCTTCCCGAAATGAGAATGGACTTCCCGCTCTTGCGGGCCAGACTTTCGAGTGTTTCCTTGAGCGGCTTTATTTGTTCAGAGCCCCTCGAGGCAGTTATCACTACCAGAGAAGTGTTCGAATCGACGAGTTCTTCCAGCACGACGAGCTTGTCGGGCGGTGTATCGTAACCGAGAGTATAACTGCGCTCTATCTTGAAGAAGCGGGAGACGATCCTCCTGGTTTCCGAGCTCGAGACCTCGACTTCGTTCAATCCCGTAACCGTGGGGCTCAACTCGACGAGCACTATCGCGGAATTCTTCTCCAGGGGTATGTCCCCGCCGTTTCTTCCGATCACCACGCTCTTTTCGGCAAGGGTCTTCTGCAAGAGATCATCGGGGGCGAACAGTACCTGTGAAAAGCCGGCGCGATAGTCGGGACGCGAGAGCTTCTCCCTGGTCTCTTCAATTCTCAAGAGACTTTCCTTCACGCGCCGCATCGGTATGGTTCCATCCTCCACAGCTCCCTTCAAAGCCTCGATCGCCCTCCTTTGAAGTTCGGGAGTGTGGCTGAGAAGAATCATATCTGCGCCGGCGTTGAAGGCATCGACCGTAGCCCGTTCTATTCCGTAGATCTTCTTCATCGCATCCATTTCCAGACAATCGGTTATGATGACGCCAGTGAACCCCAGCTCCTCCCTCGCAATGGTGGTGAGAATCTTTCTGGAAAGCGTCGCCGGCTTATCGTCGATCGAAGGATAGACTATGTGCGCCGTCATAAGGAAATCCAGATGACCCTCCCCGATCAGTTTTTCGAAGGGGAAGAGATGTACACTACGGAAGGTCTTTTCGGAAATCTCCACTACCGGCAGACAGAGATGGGAGTCCTCCCGGGTGGCTCCGTGGCCGGGGAAATGCTTGCCCGTAGTCAGAACGCCGGCCGAATGGAGACCCCTGCAGAACTCGGCGCCGAAGCGGGCCGTCTCGTGAGGATCGGCAGAAAAAGACCTGATTCCGATTATCGGATTGGCTGTCTCGCTGTTACAGTCGAGGACGGGGCTGAAGAACACGTTCACTCCGACTGCCGACGCTTCCCGGGCCATGCGGCTCGCCATGTCGTAAGCCATGGAAGGCCCGGCCTCCGTCAGACCCATATGACTTATCCCTCTGGTGAAACCCGGTACCAGTCTCTTCACCGGTCCGCCCTCTTCGTCGGACATGATGAAAGGGATAGATCCCGATCGCTCCCTTATAAAACCGATCAGATTCCATAGACTCGGCGGGTTCACGACGTTCCTGGCCGAAATGTTAATGGCCGATATACCCTCCTCGAGCAGATCTATGAGCGAAGGACCTATTGCTCCTTTTTCTTCGTTTAAACCGAAACCGAAAGAAAAGAAACGGCTTATTATCCCTGAATTCATACTTTTTATAAACACCACTCCAATGGACAAAGGATTTGCTTTTAATGATCGTTTATGATCTTATACTAATATTTCGATCAAAATAAACCAAACACAGAAACACACAGTAAAAACAAGAAAAAAGGCAAGAAAGACGGATAAACGTCTCTAATTGAATGAAAAGCAACGGAAAGATCGATACCCGCGAAAATACGATCCGAAACCGGGAATGTGTAGAGCGTTGTGTTATCATAAAATATCGTACCGTTGGGGGAGATCAGTCAATGACCAAACTGGAAAGACACGAAAAAATATTGAAACTGATAGCCAGCAACTCGAGCATAAGCGTGAACGAGCTCTGCAAACTCGTGAACACTTCCCACGCGACGATACGCAGGGATCTGGCCGAGCTCGAGAGCGAAGGGCTTCTCGAACGCTTCCACGGCGGTGCGGTCTTGAGCAGCAAGAAGAGGTTCGAGGTCTCTTTCAGCAGGCGTATCAACCAGCACAACGTGGAAAAGCTCAAAATCGCCGCGGCGGCGCTCGAAAGAATCGAAGACGGAGAGACGATAATACTCGACGCCGGCACCACGACTCTCCAGATCGCGAAACTGCTTGTCAAAAGCGGAAAGCACGTTCAGATAATAACCAACAGCATAGCGATCGCCCAGGAAACCGCCGATTACATAGATCCAGGCGTCACGCTGCTTGGCGGGAACCTCGACTGGCACAATATGTCGACCGTCGGTCTCGTCGCGATAGAGTATCTCAGAACCGTCATGGTGGATAAGGCCTTCATAGGGGCCAACTCGGTAGATATCGAGCGCGGGGTCTTCGCCGTGGACGAATCGAGCGCCTTTCTAAACAGGGCCATGGTAGCTTCGTCCAGACAGGTCTTCGTGGTCTGTGATTCCAGCAAATTCCAGAGAATCGCTCCCTTCAAATCGGTGGATCTAGACGAGGTCGATTGCCTGATAACCGACAACCTCATAGACAGAGAGACGGCCGCTAAACTCTACGGAAGGTTAAACCTGGTGATAGCGAAAGATTGACCTCCCGCTCAAGCCTTCTTAAGCTGTTCTATTCTCTTCAAAAAGCCGTTGATGTTGTCCCTGAACCTTCCTATCCTTATCTCGGCGTTCTTGAGGTATTCGAGGCCCGGCGTGGTAATCCTGTAAGTCTTTCTGGCCGGTCCGGCCTCCTCGGTGTCCCATTCAGAAGCTATCAACCCCATCTCTTCGAGGTTCGACAGCACGCGGTAGAGGTTCCCCATCTGACCGACGCTGAATATCGGGATCTCGAATTCCTCCAGCCTCGTTGAAAGCTCGTATCCGTGGGCCGGCTTCTCGGCTATGAGCAACAGCAGGTAAAGCTCTATCCAGGGCCTTCCCATCCCCATTCTACTTCCCCTCATATTTCTCGTCTCTCTCTCCTCTACCTGTCAAAAGCCTCAGTGATTATGGTGTTGTCCGCGACCTTATGGGTTGTTTTTCCTGCAATGTATCTTCCGCCCCAGGGGTCTTCCAGCGTGAAAGCTACCCCCTTCTACATTGACAAGCTCTCCGGGGTGAAGGGAGGAGACGTAATCGAGGTATTCCTCCGAAAAATCTGGGATCAATTCATAAGAACCATTGCCCGTAACTGTTATCTGCTTCACAGTCGGAGGCTCATAGCGCGATAGATCGGTCGCCTTCATCTCTACGCGGTGATCCGGACCGATCAAGACAACGGGCTCGTTTTTCTTTATAGTGTTCCCGTCTACTGTTACTTCCACATCGTCCGGAAAGTCAAAACTGACGGTGAATAGCTGGTATATCTTACCGTCAACGAAGTTCGCCTGCAGATCGATGGTTTCATTCTCGTTGAGTGTGAAAACATTCTGAAGGCTCTTGCCGCCGGAGTCTACTTTAATCGTTAGTTTTCCGACAGGAAAATTCGTGAGTCTTATATCCGTCTCCCCATAGTTGACTCCGTTTATGGATACCTTTGCAGAAGGGAAAGGAATGCTGTAAATATTTATAGTGCCTGTCTTCTGCCCCAGAACAACCTTCTTCTGTTCCGTTGGGATCTTCTCCTGCATTATCTTAGCTTGACTCAATTCAATACTCACAGACGTCGATCTGCCCGATTGCACAGTCACTACAACGCTTTTGTCCTCATAGCCTTGCTTCTGGGCGGTAAGCGTGTACGTTCCGGGTTCGAGTGATAGTATAAGCTGGCTTCCGACGACTGTTCCCTTGTGAACGCCATCCACGAGAATCTTGACCCCGTCTGAAGAGGTTAACGCAACATATCTGGGGGCTTCCGTACCAAACAACATAGTAAAACTTGCTACCACCGTAGCAGCAACAGTATCTTTTTCATGTGCTCACCCCTTTTGGCATTTGCTTATGTCTTATATGCCCACAGTTTATGGATTTCGGAACGTCTGTTCGCAACCGACTCAATAGATGATCATCTGAAAATCAACCGTGTCGCCATTTACAACTATTGATTTGGCTACAACTTCGTCTCCCCACTTCGCTTCTACGTGGTATTCACCGTTGGGTATGTCGTTAAATGCAACCTGCACCGGACTGCCGGCGGAAATATCCGTGAATGTCTGTTCCTTCGATACAGGGCCACTTATAGAAACCACGAGGTCGTGAGTCGTGAGGAAGAATATCTTTGTAAGTCCTACAGTGACCACGAGAGTTAGCTTTCCCGTTCCTTCTGAATAAGTGTTGTAGTTGGATGACTGAACATCTGTGTTGTACTGATAACTATCCGAGAACGGCGCAGATGTAGTGCTACTGATAAATCTGAGTTTTTCTCCGGTATATGGATCAAAGTTGAATTCCTTGGGGAATATCTGTTTTGTGATGGGATTGAATTTCATATTGCCTATGTCTTGGCCAAAAGAAACGGCTGTGATTTTGGACATATCAAGATCGTAGTTTTTCATTAGTTGTCCGGTAAATGAATCTACGTAATCTACGAATATTCTACTCAGATCCTCAGACACTACTAGATATAAATTGTCCGCTTTGCTATTACGCAGAGTTACTCTTATTAGGTTGTTCCTCCATCCATCTCCAAGTCTTTCAAGTCTACTGATATCTGACACCCTAACATCGAAGGATTGACTTTCAAGAGTTCTAGCGAAACTTAGGCTATCAGATAGACTAAATGCTGAGCCAGATCTCAAGTTTCCATTATAATAATAAAAGTTTTGGAATTTCAGAAACCGTTCCGCATGAATCACCTGACCATCGTTGAAAAAGACAGCGCAGCTCGTCTCCATTTCTGTAGCCAAAATCATTGCAGGAAGAACAAACAAACAAGAGAAATCATGACCAACATTCTTCTTATCATTTTCATACTCATTTCCCTCCTCCATCGAAATTCTCATTCTACAAGCATTTGGCATTCAACTCATAGAGCGTAAGTCAAGTAGTGTCCTTCTCTCAAAAACCGGTATTGGTGATCATTCGGTCGAATAAGCTTCTACTGAATTGAGCTCTATTACCGGATTCCCGTAGAGATAACCACCAATCAAATAAACCTTACTACCTACCGAAGCTGCCGCAAGCGCGCTCCTCTTTGAAAGAGAGGGATCTCCTTTCTGCCAGGAGGCGCTCAGTGGATAAAACATACAGACAGGAACCTATTCTTCATTATCTCACCACCATAAGTGAGGCCTCGCACTCAGAGTAAGCACGTGAAGACTCAGGCAATATACGGCAAGTAGTGCAATGCACTCATACGATTAATATAGCAGTTGTTACATACTATACAAAGTCAAATTTCCCCGTAGGTTCTTGTTGCCTCAGGTTGTTGGTGATTGTGGCTGATGTTCTGGGGGTTGTTTTATCCACCCTCGAGTCCCACTCTCATAAACGTGTCTTCCGGCCCGTCGATGGGTAGTCCAAAGGAACCGTTACTATCCTGAAGGCCATAGAACCTCCGATATCTGCTGCGTCTCCTCGCGCTTACGGGCTACTCCGTGCCCGGCGCTCTGAGACGCAGAATAATGAAAAAGCGTAAATCATGGTGCCGTCCTTGCAATACGGAACCCGAGGTTGTCGTACGTGTCAGTAGAGTCGCCGTAGTCGCGGTCAGCTACCCAAACGCTCGTCGCATCGCTGTTCCAGCCGCGGCCACGATACACCCGGTACGGATCATCTGAACTAACGTGGTGAACGAGCTGGGAATAGTTGTACGGATTTGTCTTTGGTGTCTCTGTGTACCATTGAAGTCCGTTACTGCACCACTCCCACACGTTTCCTGACATATCGTAGATACCCAGCTCGTTGGGCGCCTTCTTACCGACTTCCTGTGTCTTGCTCCCCGAATTCGAACTGTACCAGGCAACGTCATTTACGTTGTCGCTTCCTGCATACTTGTATCCCTTACTCTTGTTCCCACCTCTGGCTGCATATTCCCATTCGGCTTCAGTAGGCAACCTGTACCCTACAACCTTTGCTATGTCCGTCGTTACTCTCCCGTTTTTGTCCAACAAGTTTCCGTTATTGTCATATGCTTTCGGGAGTTTCTCTTTTTCACTCAACCAGTTACAGTAGTCGATGGCGTCCCACCAGCTCACGTTGATTACAGGTCTGGTTCCCCTTCCCCAACCCCAGTCGTTGGGTTTACTCCTGCCGGTAACATCACAGAAAGCGTCGTATTCGTCAAATGTAGTCTCATACTTGTTTATGTAGAAGTCGTACGTGAACGTCACCTTGTGGATTGGCTTTTCCATGCTACCTCCATCTCCCCACGTGTCGCCCATCGTGAAACTGCCTTTTTCGACAAGGATCATTCCTTTCGGCGCTTTTGAGCAGCTCACAACTATAAGTCCAAAGACTGTCAGTAGAAGAACTACACAGGTCAGTAGTAACGCTCTTCTCATTTTTCTTCCTCCCCAATTATGCAATATATATAAATTGTCATTTGAAGTCGACTTCAACCTAGTAGCGCCTTCTCGCGCCCCTGGGACACAAGCCCACGCCCCGGCGCTCGAAGCCGCAGCAAAGGGTAAAAATGTAAAAATACTAAAGTGTAAATCAGGGCACCGTCCTTGCAATACGGAAGCCCATGCCGCCGCCCGCGATAGTGGGATAGTAGACGTGGCGACACGCTACCTGTGCGTCATTCGCACCGTTGAAACAGCTACCGCCACGAAGCACCCGGCCGGAACCACTGTTGTTATACGGATTCGTCTGTGCCGAGCTGGAGTACCCTCCATAACAGTCACTGCACCATTCATATACATTTCCGGACATATCGTAGATACCCAGCTCGTTTGGCGCCTTCTTCCCGACTTCTTGAGTCATAAGCCCAAAATTTCGGTCATACCAAGCCACTTCATCCAAATAGTTGCTACCTGAATACCTATATCCTTCACTTACTTCTCCGCCTCTCGCGGCATATTCCCATTCGGCCTCCGTCGGTAATCTGTATCCGAGCACCTTCGACGGATCGGTCGTTATACTTCCGTTTTTGTCCAGCAAACTCCCGTTGCTGTCATATGCTTTGGGGAGATTCTCTTTTTCGCTGAGCCAGTTGCAGTAAGCGATAGCTTCGTTCCAACTCACGTTTATAACTGGCCTGTTTCCCCTTCCCCAATTTTCATCGTCTGGGCTGCTTTTTCCGGTAGCCTCACAGAAAGCGTCGTATTCGTCAAATGTAGTCTCATACTTGTTTATGTAGAAGTCGTACGTGAACGTCACCTTGTGGATTGGCTTTTCCATGCTACCTCCATCTCCCCACGTGTCGCCCATCGTGAAACTGCCTTTTTCGACAAGGATCATTCCTTTCGGCGCTTTTGAGCAGCTCACAACTATAAGTCCAAAGACTGTCAGTAGAAGAACTACACAGGTCAGTAGTAACGCTCTTCTCATTTTTCTTCCTCCCCAATTATGCAAGATATATAAATTGTCATTTGAAGTCGACTTCAACCTAGTAGCGCCTTCTCGCGCCCCTGGGACACAAGCCCACGCCCCGGCGCTCGAAGACGCAGCAAAGGGTAAAAATGTAAAAAAGCTAAAGTGTAATCAGGGCACCGTCCTTGTAATACGAAAACCCAGGGAGTTGCGCGTGAGAGTGGGCGAGTAGTTGTTGCGATACGCTACCCGTGCGTAAGTCGCATTGTCGACCCAGCTGCCGCCACGAATCACCCGGGCGGAACCACTGTTGTTATACGGATTCGTCTGTGCCGAACTGGAGTAGTCTCCATACCAATCGCTGCACCATTCCCATACGTTTCCGGACATATCGTACAACCCTAGCTCGTTAGGTGCCTTCTTCCCGACTTCCTGAGTCATTCCTCCCGAGTTCGGGTCATACCAGGCCACCTCATCTACATTGTCGCTCCCGGAATACCTGTAACCTTTGCTCTTTTTACCACCCCTCGCGGCATACTCCCATTCGGCCTCCGTCGGTAATCTGTATCCGACGACCTTCGACGGATCAGTCGTTACTCTTCCTTCTTTGTCCAGCAGATTTCCATTGGTGTCATAAGCCTTCGTAAGTTTCTCCTTTTCGCTCAACCAGTTGCAGTAAGCTATTGCATCCCACCAGCTCACATATATTACTGGTCTATTTCCTCTTCCCCAACCGCTATCGTTTGGTTCTTTTCTCCCAGTGATCTCACAAAACACGTCATACTCGCTAAATGTACACTCATATTTCGCAATGCAGAAGTCGTAATCGAATGTAATTGTGCTAGATTTCTCTGAAGCAACTTTCTGGTCTTCGTTGTTACTGCTTACCGTTGTGAAAGAACCCTTTTCGACTTTCACCATTTTCTGTATGGAAAAAGATGATCTTCGGATAGTAAACATCATTATTACAACGATGAGAGACCAAAACATGCCAGAGAACCCCAAAATAGTTTGCTCATAACTATAGTTGAAATATCTTGAGAATCCGCTTTCATTGATTCTATAACTAGCCAGATAAACTAGAATTATAATACTAGCTGCAAACAAGAAACCAGTTATCGAACTTGTAATACGCACTAATTTCCGATAAGCTTCATTGGAAATGAGGTTTATGAAGAAGAGAGCCAAAACAGCCAATGGAAAGAAAGGCTGAGCCTTGATCGCAAAAGCATAAAGAAAGTACTGATTTTGGAACGGCGTAAGACGAAATAACCGGCTACCCACTAGATAGAAGGGGTTTGTCAGAATTAGAATAAGCGCTATAATGCATAAACAAGTAATAAACACTGCCACAACTATTTCTCGTGTCTTATTCTTGCTAGCAATACTCACCAGCACTACAGGCAATGTAAAAATTATTGCTAAGATTATTGCCAAAGTCGCAGAAAGAGAGATTACTGAATTAACTAAACCCCATATACCTTCCTCTTCTGAATAATAGAAGCTACCATAGCGGTTATTACCTGCCCTAGAAGCGAATTCCAAAACAACTATAATAAGTACTACGTTAATCACCGTCGTTAATAGCGACAGAAAACTAAATACTATTCTGCTGGCTTTCTTAGGTATTAGTAAAAACAGAGAAAGAACAAAATATAAAATGGGAAAGAAAGGAAGGGAATTTAGCGCAAAGCACTGGAAAGTAAAACCCTCATTAGAAAACCACTTAAATACATCCCCGCTCGACCACTCACAAAATTCTTTCCCATCTTGCCAGAAGGGATTTGTTATTATCATGATGAAAATGATTACTGAATAGACTATAGTGATTTTTACATATTTTCTTATAAGCTTCTCCATGAGTTCTCTTGTGATCATGGTACATTACCCCTCCTTTTGGAAACGATTTCCCAATATTATTTCAATGAATAATTCGCACTTGATCCATAAGCCAGAGAAATCAGCAAATCAAGACTCCGGGTTTTCGAATTCCTCAAGACAGAGATTGATTTCAACTTCACTGGGGTTACTCGAGACTCTGAAAAGCCTTGCATTAAAACTCATCGGAGGTAATCCGGCAGAACTTTCCCACTGAACCCTATATGTGTAGTCGGGATCAGAAACCTCTGTAATGATGTACATTTCCCTCGTGTAGTAGGTTGCCACCACCAGAAGCGCGTATTTCCAACCGTGATCTTCCGGGACAAATTCGAGTCTAGCTTCTGTTCCTCCGGGGATACCGAATTCCACCCACTTATCGTCTTGGAGTGTGAATCCACCAATTGCCATCCATGAAATTGGCCAGGTATACTCAATTCCATAGGTGACATTTCCATAGGCTAGCTTTATTTCTCGAGTCGACTTTGCCGGAATAATCTGGCTACTATCGGGAATAGCTGCATTGCCTGTTTCCCCATAGATTCTTTCCAGCTCACTCAGGATTTCGTCTGATTTCACCAGTTCTTTTATATATCCCCTGACCAACTCGATATCATTATCGAAGTCCTTTATTACCTCTTTCTGTTCTCTGCTCTTCCACACCACAAACTTCTGCACTTTCTCCCCAAAGAAGTCTTTTCCTAGCTCCGCCGCATACATCTGGCTGTATAGCTCCATCATCGCGATTTCAATATACTCGCCGCTTCCGACCTCGCTTGACCATCGCAGCTCTCTCAGATGGTGCAATATGTCTCCGGATATGAGATGTCTGCCGAAGATTTCCTGCGCATCTATTCCACTCAGTATTGTCTCTATACTGAATTTGATGGCAAATCCCCAACCCAGAATCGGAATGGCAGAAACTCCTGCGGAACTCATAGCTCCCTTAATTACAGAGATAGCCGTCCCTGCAACATCCGCCGCTAAATCTATCTCGTCTATCTGATCAAAATATGCCGTTGCGAATCTTCTCATGTTCCCTTCATTTGACCAAGCCTCGAGGTCTTCAATCGCTTCGCATAGTGCTTCTTTGAAAAGGGGAGAGACCTCTAATGAATCTGTATTCTGGGCAATCTCCCTTTGCAGTGTCTTCAGTCTTCGCAGTGCGAAATCCATAGATAGCATATGAGCACTTACAGAATTGATCAATAACGGATATTTTGACCATTTCACGATCTCGCCAGCTATTCCTATCCCTTTGGAAACTGCATTCCACTGTGATGTGATGTTAGTGTCTACTCTGCCAAAGCGCTTTAGATAATTCAGAAATGTCCCCATTTCATCACTGCCGGGTACATACCTGTTATTCACGATCGCAGAGTAAATCGTGATTAACCAGTCCATAGCTTCCGAAGCATCTCCGCAAACCCCACCTATCCTGTCTATCTCTTCATAGCATTCTGAGATCAAGCTTATTGAGGGATCCAGGGTACCCAGCATAGCTATGTCTATAAGGGTCTCTTTGTACAACCTCCTGAGATTCCCTTCATCTTTCAGCTTGTCAAAGTAACTGGTCGTTCCGAAGAGGTAATCGAACATCGTCATCGGCTCTTCCACGAAGAAGGTATAGATTTCGTTTCCACCTCCCACATCAACCCTGTCTTTCGGGAAGTATAGTGTTCCTACATACAAAGAAAAACAAGGCGATGCTGCAACAAGTACAACCGTCAATAGAAGCATTACTCTTCTTTTCATTACTTTCCCCCCTCTTTTTGCCTTTTTTTGCAAGATTGGAGAAAATAGCTTAATTGTTTCGAGAGCTTACCGCAGTAACAAGAGTTTCAATCTGTCTGAAAGAACCAAATCCACAGTTTTCCAAAACCATTTGTTTCGGAGTAGCTATTCGTGTTCATGGAAGCTTTATCCGGATTCTTGACCGGAATATGGAATGATAACTCTTCCTCACTTTAGCTGGTTATACTTTGAGATAAGGTCGTTGTACGAACATCTTCCTTCGAAATAACGTTGTACCAGTAAGTTGTACTCATCGTAAGATGCTTTTTTTGCTTCTTGCTCACTCTTCTCAGTGTTTATTAAGGCCCTGTAGAAAACGAACGCTGTGGCAGTAGCTCCAATTACCACGGTGGGCACTATCATATCAGCATCGAAGAAATCAAAAAACATTGAAGCAGCCATACAAGCAGCCAAAGAAATCGGCCCTCCTAAAGTCACTCCAATCAAAATCGAATTAACAATAGCACTAAAGTAGTTGAGAGAAATCTCATAACTCAGCTTTCTCGGAACAAGCTCGTAGTAAGGATCCATGTTCCTAACCACTGAACTGAACTCTCTAGGAACCATGTTCTGGTCACCAACTCTGAAATCCACCGGTACAGTGCTTTCGTAAAGGGTTATGTATTGATTTGTTTGTCCAACCACAGTAGAATCGACATATAACGTTGAGTTCATATTGCTTCTGATTCTCAAACTTACTTTTCTTTCCGGTATCTGTATCGACATAGACTGGTTCCCAATGGTGATTTTGGTAGTTCTACCATCGTAGAACTTACAATTAGTGTAATACTCAAGGTAGTATTCATCCGTAAGTGCCATGGCAAGCCCGCGCATGCTTGATTCAATACCCGAACTGCCTAAATCCATAGTGTATCCACCACTTCTCTGAGATATCTCACTGTATCTGGTATCTTCAGTAGCTGGGGTTGTACCGTGGGAACCGAGAAGGCAGACAACGCTTATCTGATCCTCTGAAATCTTGCGAATGAGTGTGTTGTACAAATTTGAATTGGCAGATGATTGTGTTGTATCTTCATCCGTAATCATTATCATTAAGCGCAAAGCACCACTCTTAAAAGGTAATTTCGTCGCTTCGTACAGAGCCTCTATTTGCGCTTCATCCCCTCCAAAATTGTCGTCTAAGAGCAATTCAAGAAGATATTCAACACTGGAAGCATTATTTACGAAGTTTTCACCCTGATACTTGTAGATCTTGAAACTGCCTGAGTCACCAAATCCCGTTACTGCAACGCGATAATCCATTCCAGTCATTATGCTCAGGATACTTCGAACGGAGTTTTTAAGCTTCTCGACTTTGTCGTCCATACTTCCAGATGTATCGATGACAAAGACAATATCGACGGGCTTTACCATACCTCCTTGCGTCATTTCAAACCTCTGAACCTGGACCTTTTTTCCGTCTTCTAGAACCGTAGTCTGCAGGCTAAGTCTTTCCTGTGATCCAAATTTCAGCTTTATAAGCGGTAGCATTGTAAAGTCCTTTTCTTTGACAATCAACTCCGCGAAGGTCATTACCGAGAATAAGACCACAACAAAGAGAATTAGTACAATCCTTTGAAAAGTTCCCTTCAAAACCTCACCTCCAAACGAAAGCAGTTTTTGCTATGATTTCCCAGCAAACGGACGTCTTTGCAAACTAGCACTGTCTCATCATTAGGAACTGTTTATTACGGAAAACACTTACCAAAAAGCGAAAGTCATTGCTCTTCAAAAATTGGTCAAGGGTTGAAATCACCTTCACCATCTACAAGCTCATGTCCTTCCGAATTCTCTAATGTTTTCACTGCAATCTTTGTTTTCTGTCTTCGGTACTGAAAGACCATGCTCAATACAATGAGGATTAGCACTATGAGAGAAAAGTAGAAATACTGACTTCCGCCACTCAAATTCGCATATGTCGGCCTTACTGGCATTAGATCTATATCCAGTCTGTCCAAATAGAGAAACGAAGCTATTTGATCGAAGAGGTTTCTGGTAATAATCTCTATGCTTTGCACAAAAGCCCGTATATTCGTCCCGACGCTTTGAACTGAAGATGCTCCGGTTCCGGCAAATATCCCCGGGTCAACCATGTTCACTATGCTTGCCGCACTCGACACTGCCAGAGTCGCGCCCGCTAGTGAAGTCAATGTTATTACTATGAACTTTCTTATTAATACGCTTACAATAGCTCCTAATAATGAGATCCCGAACAACCACTCGATCGGGATGCTTCCAATAAGCTCTTTTGACATCATAAAGACAATAAATACATAGGTCATAACAAATCCGGCGAATCCAACCAGCAAATGGAGAAATGCCTTTCGTATGAAAATCGATGCAAGAAACGCTATAACGGTAAGGGCAGCAGTTATTGCCACATTATCACTCATGAAATAGACACTTATACCCACTATAGTGGGAAGAGACAATATGCCGATCAACCAGGCGCTGCTCCGGAGTATCCTGTATCCAAAGAAAAGCAACAAGATGCCTGCGATGACTAACCCACCATGGGTGAGGTAATCAATCGGTTCACCAGCGTAACCCAGTTCCATACGCAACTCTCGAATTACCTGCTCCGGCTCGATCGATCCATTTCTTGCCTGCAAAATTGCCTTTTCGACAATGGGCGTTACTTCTTCTATCGAATAATCATACATCGGGATCGATTCTGAGACGTAGTACATAAGCTCTATGATCTCTTTCTCATCCCAGTCCCTGTTATAAAATGCTATATCCACTGCCTTATCATAAAGGTTCAGCATCATATCCACTTCGCTTTCGCTCATGAGACCAGATGCTTCCGAAACCACTCCTACTATCTGCACTGCCATTTCTACTTCTGCTAGTTCTTCCTCGATTGCCATTGTTACTACTTGATCACAGAAGACCATCATCTCTTCAGATTCAAGCTTACCGTCTTTTGCCATTTCATAAACCGCTGTGGCAAGGATTATCTCTGTTTCTACCTGTCCAACAGTGCTTTCATAGGCATGATTGGCTGCAACTTGCACAGCGGATTTCAACATAGGGTATTCGTCCATTTCTTTCCAGATCTTCTTTCCCTCATCTACCGTCCAATCCTTGATTTCAGTTGCTTTATTCACCAGTTCTCTAGTATCCATGTTCACTATTTCGGAAGTCTTTTTCTCAATGTTTTCTATGGCCTCTTTGCCTTCCTTTTTTATCGTCTCTGATAACTGCTGAGAATAGTTCCCGACCTTATTTGAAGCATCTTCAACAGCATTTCCAACTGTGTTTCTTGCACTATCGTAAAGATTACCTGCTGTGTCCTTGACATTGTCATAAGTCTCTGACAATGTGTCTTTGGCTTTGTCGTAAATGTCTGAAACTGATTCCTTTGTCTTGTTGATAACATTTCCAGCAGACTCTTGAATGCTCTTTAAGGCGTCTCCAAGATTGAAAGCAGCCACAAGAATTGAAAGAAGAAGGATGAGACTCAAGGCTAACAGCTTTCGCCCAAAAAAATCGCGCTCGCTTTTCACTGCACCACCTCCCGCTATTGGGGGTACTGCACTTATGAATAGTCGTTTTCGACAAAATGCTGCTGATGAGAAGACAAGTGCAATGCACTCATACGATTAATATAGCACTTGTTACATTATTTACAAAGAGATGACCTAAGTAATTCGAATAAGTCTTTATGATTGCAGAAAAAGAGTCTTCCAATTTTGCTGAAAACTCGATTTTATGTATCAAGGAGAGCAAATAGAGGCTGACTACTAACACTTTTCCCTGATTTTGACTTTTGAAATTCATGAAAACAACCAGTAAAGCAAGAAAGAAAATATACGGACTGGCAACGCGAGTTTGTGCCCTTTTCCTTTTCTGGTCCTTTGGCTCTTCGAATACTTCCTTTTATCCTTTGCCCTGTTGTTATGTCAGCTTTTCAACGCTTCTGTCCTCTATCTCTTCGTATTCCAGAAAGACGCTCCAGTAAGTCCTCCCGGCGTTGATGAAGAACTCGACGCGATAGTTGTTAACCTTCTTGTCCAGCAGAAAAGCGTTGAGATCATTATCCGGAAACACTTCTCTCTCGTTGTCGAATGAAATAGTTATTATCCTGAAGGCCATATAACCTCCGGTACCTCCTGCGTCTCCTCGCGCTTGCGGGCTACTCCGTGCCCGGCGCTCGAAGCCGCAGCAAAGGGTAAAAATGTAAAAATACTAAAGTGTAAATCAGGGCACCGTCCTGCAAATACGGAAGCCCAGGAGGTCGTACGCGTAAGCGGGAGAGTAGCAGTCGCGAGCCGCTACCCGTGAGTAAGTCGCATTGTTGCCCCAGCTACCGCCACGACGCACCCGGTCGGAACCACTGTTGTTATACGGATTCGTCTGTGCCGAACTGGAGTACCCTCCATACCAGTCACTGCACCATTCCCACACGTTTCCGGACATATCGTAGATTCCCAGCTCATTAGGTGCCTTCTTCCCGACTTCTTGAGTCATTCCTCCCGAGTTCTGATCATACCAGGCCACCTCATCTACATTGTCGCTCCCGGAATACCTATAACCTTTGCTCTTTTTACCACCCCTCGCGGCATATTCCCATTCGGCCTCCGTCGGTAATCTGTATCCGACTACCTTAGACGGATCGGTCGTTATACTTCCGTTTTTGTCCAGCAAATTCCCGTTGCTGTCGTATACTTTGGGAAGTTTTTCTTTGTCACTCATCCAGTTGCAATAGGCGATAGCGTCGTTCCAACTCACGTTTATAACTGGCCTGTTTCCCCTTCCCCAATTCCTATCGTCTGCGCTGCTTTTTCCGGTAGCCTCACAGAAGGCGTCATACTCGTCGAATGTAGTTTCATACTTGCCTATGTAGAAGTTGTAAGTAAACGTGACCTTGTGGGTCGGTTTTTCATCGCTGTCTCCTCCACCCCAAGTGTCGCCCATCGTGAAGCTGCCTTTCTCTACCAGCAATAAATTTCCCTTCGCCGTCGTACTGCTTGTAACTATCGAGGGTATGCTATCTGGCACGTAGCCCTCCTTGAAGAATATCCTGTCTATCCTATCCTGATAAACCTCTATCACCGATCCAACGTCAAGCTCGATTTCTATGTCCTCCGTCTCGAGTATCCCCTGCACCGTGTCCCCATTCGTCATCTTAACTGTGGTGAGCGGATTGGCGTCCCCTATGAGCGTTATAGACTCGGTGGTGGCGAAGTCGAGCGGTATCTTCGCGTAAGTTGTGGAGATCGTTATGTCCTTAGTAAGTATCTGCCCGTGGAAGTAGTCCCCGTTCTTCAGCTGCATGAACTGCCTCCACTTCATTCCAGCCGTCTCCTGAGGCCTCTGCCTGAAGACTATCTTCAGGACCTTCTCGCGCCTTATCTCCAGCTGCGGTCCGTTCGTCAGCTTGAAACTAATGAAGGCGTCGTCTATGAACCCCGAGAAGCGGTTGTTGTTCACGGTGATTATGGATTCTATGTTGTTCGCTCCCCCTTCGAGGTTTATCCCGGCTATGTATTTGGTCTCTATCACTATGTGGGCGTAGGAGGTTCTTATAGAGAAGTTCTCGTTCACGACAGTGCCCGTCAGTTTGTCCCCGTTTCTCAGCAACAGTATGTCCACATCTTTCGGTCTTTCTGTGTCCAGAACCGTCTCTATCGCGGGCATAACCGGTTCCGTGTTCGCCAGTCCAAATGCTGCCAGAAATATGACGCAGAGTATAAGCAATACCGCTTTCTTCATTCCCACACCTCCCCACTTATGTTAGTTACAGATTTCTGTTCTCCGGTTATGTCAACCTTTGTCCCGTCTCATTCGCGCCACTGGTGCAGAAAACCGTGCACCGGCGCTCTGAGACTCAGCAAAGGGTAAAAATGTAAAAAAGCTAAAGTGTAATCAGGGCACCGTCCTTGCAATACGGAAGCCCAGGCGGTAGTACGCGTTAGTGGGAGAGTAGCTGCTGCTGCGATTCGCCACACGCGAGTACGTCGCACTGTCGCCCCAGCTACCGCCACGAAACACCCGGTAGGAACCAGCTGTATAGTTATACGGGTTGGTCGTTGGGCTCTTTGCGTAGTACCCGCTGTTATACCAATCGCTGCACCACTCCCATACGTTTCCGGACATATCGAATATATTCAATTCATTAGGTTGCGTCGTTCCGACATCGTGTGTATGTCCTCCTGAGTTGTCGCCGTACCAGGCTACAAAGTACACCTCGTCTCCTCCGGAATACTTGTATCCCTTACTCTGCTTACCACCTCGCGCGGCGTATTCCCACTCTGCTTCTGTAGGTAGTCTGTATCCTTCGACATAAGAAATGTCTACTGCAATTCTGCCATTCTTATCCAGAAGATTTCCTTGACTGTCATATGCCTTACTCAATCCTTCATTTTCACTAAGCCAGTTGCAGTAGGCTATCGCATCGTTCCAGCTAACATAGATTACCGGTCTGTTCCCTCTTCCCCAGCCTTTGTCATCCGGTTTACTCCTGCCGGTAGCGTCACAGAAAGCGTCGTACTCGTCGAATGTAGTTTCATACTTGCCTATGTAGAAGTCGTAGCTGAGCGTTACCTGGTGCACTGGCTTTTCATAATCGTATCCATCTCCCCAGGTGTCGCCCATAGTGAAAGTTCCGCCCTCTACATACACCATCTCTATTCCGGAGGGTGTCTTCAGAAAAGCTCCCACTTTTACCGTGCTGAACTTCCATATCTGACTCTCACTCCTGTTTCCCATATTGTCTTTGGCTATTACTTTCCAGTAATACTCTTTGCCTTCCTGAAGCCCGTCGTAGAAGAACATCCTTTCCGTCAGGTCTCGGGCTATGTATGTCAGGCTATCCCGACCGGTACCGGCGAGCACATCGTACGTAACGGTCCTGCCTTCCGTGTCTGGCATCTCCCACATTAGACTCACCCAGTCGTGACCGTGTGAAGGGATGATCTGTATATCTATTTCGCCGTCTTCGGGCATGGGATTTATCGGAGCCGGAAGCGGTTTCACTTCGGTCACCATCGTTTCCTCTTCGCTTCCCAGATAGTATCCGACATTCTTTATAAAGCTCCTGAACGTGCTGAGTCCTGAATCTATATGAGTCATCACACCTGGATCTTCTTTCTGCAGGTATTTCAGGTGCAGCCTTATGTAACCCGCCATCACACGGTAGTATGCGTTTTCGATTGCCGCTGCCCTCATTACTGCCCTTGCCATCCACGCGCTGTCGAATCTCCATTCAGCACTCTGTATCTCGGATTGTAGTTCGTCCAGATTTCTCGACAGGTCCACAAGCAGTCCTAGATGGATTATTGAAGCGTTCAGGAATAAATTGAGCCCTTCAACGTCCTCTTTTATCCCCCTGGGAGCGATTTCAACCGTTGCCAGGTCAAGCAGCGAGTCGTCTATTATCTCCAGGAGTCCTTGAATTGTGGACAACGTCGCCGGTTCGAGGACCAGCATCGTTGTGGATGCCTGCAGATTCATAATCTTGTTCATAGCGTCTATTAGCTTTATCTCGGAGTCGGCGAGCATTATTGCGTCCTTCTTCTTTTCCAGTACGTCCAGCAATTCTCTCGCCTCTTCAAGGCTGTTGTTATCGACTCCCGACATGGCAATATAAACGCTTATGAAGTCTTCCTTATCCGTAGCCAACGTATCCGCGATCGTATTCAGGCCCGCTGAAGTAAGTCCAAGGGCTATGGAGATCAGCTTCCCCGCCTCGAACACCGCCTTCACGCTTGCCGGCAGACTGGCTCCAAGAGAGAAGAGGTCTCCTACAAGCATAGTTATCCCCGTTCCGAGGAGCGCGCTTCCTCCTTCTACTAGCAGCGTGCCTATAGCCGTTCCCATACGCTTTGAAGAGATTTCGGCCAGTGTTTTGCTCCAGTAATCTGTCCAGTATTTCCAGTCTTGATTCCACCAATACCAATGCTTCCAGATGAAATAGATACCGAGGTTCTTGTCGTCTAGCTTCACCCTCCCGGTATCTGTCATTTCATAGACGGTGGGCAGGACATGATCTTGTAAATACTCGTCGTATGCCACTTTGAACGCCCGGTCTCCGAAAGCGAAGGCCTTTATCTCCGTGCTTGCAAGCGTGACACATAGAAAGCCAATCAGAAACAGCGTAAGGAATACTCGCTTCATTACCCCACCTCCATAAGTGAGGCCTCGCACTCGAAGTAAGCACGTGAAGACTCAGGCAATATACGGCAAGTAGTGCAATGCACTCATACGATTAATATAGCAGTTGTTATATTCTATACAAAGTCAAATTTCGTTCTGAAAATCCTGTTTCCACAGTCTTTTTCGTATTTGTAACTGATGTTCTGTAGTACGCTTATCTTCTCAGTTCTAATGTTTCGGTCTCATAAACGCATCTTGTGAATTGTCGATGGTTATGAGGATTATTTTGAGATCACGTTTATGGATTCTCTCACCGGATTCGCGATTTGTTCATGGGGTAGAGAAGTCTTGAACAGACAATTACCTTATTATCGTGCTTATCAGTTCATTCCTCCAATCTTCTGAATTCATGGTGCCTTTAGCGGGCCAGGTAATCGGTTTATCGGTATTTTTTCTCGACTCATCCAGATGAGAGTCGATAAATACATTTAGTGCAGCCTCAGGAACCTTATACTCTCTGTTCTCGTGTACTGTTTTACCATTTCTGATGTATTCTCTTATTCTATTAATTACAGGATCTTTACGATCGGATCTGACTTTCTCCTGCGAGCTACAGAAAACCAGGTTTATAGCTTTAGTGAAACCATCGGAGTGTTCGGTGGCCAATCTCAGTTTCTCATTGTCCGTGATCACTTCTTCGAGCATATTTATATTTCTCGCATTGAAGGGGTGTATGAACTTAACCTCAATGGCATACTGCACTTCTCTTTTGTACGTTGAATCATCTTTATGCTTCCTTTCTATCGAAAGCGAAGCATCTTTGTTTATCACACGCTTCAGAATCATTTCAAGGTCGGTAAATTCTGAATTTTCGCTATCAT
This sequence comes from Mesotoga sp. H07pep.5.4, assembly GCF_003664935.1. Taxonomy (NCBI): domain Bacteria; kingdom Thermotogati; phylum Thermotogota; class Thermotogae; order Kosmotogales; family Kosmotogaceae; genus Mesotoga; species Mesotoga sp. H07pep.5.4. The sequence goes on along the minus strand of NZ_JFHM01000026.1, from coordinate 85,252 downwards.
GAGTTTTTTCGAATACAGAAAGAACAAAATCCTTGTTTAGTACAACGAGATCGAAATTACCTCTATCACCGTATTTAGCTTCATTATCGATCGATGTAATCAAGATATCATTACCATATCCCTCAAGAAGTTTGCTTTTTTCATATCTGAAATTTGTGGGATATTCTAAATGAACAAGGGAAACAGCTATCCCATCTTTCCTGTGAACGAGTTCTTTGCTGCCTCCCTCCATGATATCTCTTTGAAGAGAAGCATGGATATCTGACTCTGTGAAGTAAAAGAAAGGATTCTCTCTGAATCTGTTTATCGTTTTCCTTATGCCATCATACACAAGCATTTCAACAGTCATTATTCGATCCCTCCAGTTATTTGGTTCCCGTAATTGACACACTCTCACTTGCTTTCAGCAGGACCTTTGAGAAACGGTGATTGCAGCGAGATGAAAGCTCATGACAAGAGCGGGCCTGCTGTTTTCCGAAATGAAGATCTGTACTCCAGATATGATTCCTCCTTTCTATGAGCGCGTTCTACAGTAGAAGAACTGCGCAGTGTAGGTCTTCATCTTCCCGTCTCCATTTTCTAAGGAATCGGGTCCACCAGTAAATGATTCTAAAAGTGTATTGAGAAAAAAGTATTTGGTTGTGTCAAGGAAGTTCGGATTGTTCGTTGGCTGTTCTGCATATGCGAAAGCCAACGGCGTTGCCCGCTGAAGAGGGCTCCAGATAATCGCGATGAGTTACCCGAGCGAAAGTCTCATTGAGTCCCGCGCTGCCGCCCCGCATGACCCGTTCGTAGTCGCCTTCGGTATTGTACGGGTTCACATTTGGGCTGTACCTGTAATAGTCTTCCTCGTACCAGTCGGAGCACCACTCCCAGACGTTGCCGGACATATCGTGGATTCCCAGCTCATTAGGCGCCTTCTTTCCCACTTCGTGCGTCTTGATTCCCGAATTTTCGGAGTACCAGGCGACTTCATCCACGTCGTCGCTTCCTGCATACTTATGACCTTCGCTCTTGTTACCTCCCCTGGCCGCATATTCCCATTCGGCTTCCGTAGGCAGCCTAAATCCGGGTACTCTTTCCAATTTGTCCGTAGCCTTTCCTGTGGCATCCAGGAGGCGTCCGTCATCGTCATAGGCCTTTGGGAGACCTTCTCTCTCGCTAAGCCAGTTGCAGAACTCCACGGCGTCCCACCAAGTTACGTTTATGATGGGCAAATCTCCCCTCCCCCAGTCCTCGTCGGAAGGAGGGATTCTTCCCGTGGCTTCACAGAAGACGTCGAATTCTGAGAACCTGACTTCGTGCTTGCCAATGTAAAAGTCATACGTAATTCTTACTTCGCGAACCGGTCTTTCGTCTATCAAGCCGTCGCCCCATGTGTCTCCCATTTTGAAGCTTCCTCTCTCGACGAGCACCAAGTCGGGAATCTCTCCGGCTGGAATAAATGGGGCCTCATTGGCCTGTCTTTCATTTATCTGTGAAAATGAATCTGCTTTTGTTTTTCGATCTGCCGCTCTGCAGATTCGAAAGCCCACGCCATTGTGGATTTCCATCGGTGAAAGTTCTTCTCGGCGAGCAATCTCTGCTAAACTGGCTGGTTTGAACCAGCATCCGCCCCGAATGACCCGGCCGCCTTCGCTTATTGAATGTGGATTTGTCTGTTCCGAACCGGCATAATCATCGAATCGATCTGAACACCACTCCCAAACGTTGCCGCTCATATCGTACAGGCCAAGTTCATTTGGCATCTTCATCCCAACTTCGTTGGCTACGAGCCTCTTCTCTTCACTCAAATCGGTCGGAGCTTCACTGGGTTTTTCATCGAACCAGGCAACAAGGCTTGGGTCATCGGAGCCGGAATATTTGTGACCTCGGCTCTCTTTCCCGCCCCTTGCCGCATACTCCCATTCGGCCTCGCTCAACAACCTGTATCCCCGTACTCTTGCTATGTCATTTGTCTTCTTCCCGTTTTCGTCCAGCAGACTCCCGTCTTCATAGTAGGCCGGAGGTAAGCCCTCCTTCTCGCTTAACCAGTTGCAGTACCAGGTCGCCTGGAACCAGTTCACGTTGATTACCGGTCTTCTTCCCCTTCCCAGGCCCTCATCTTCCGGTTCCGTTGCTCCTGTCTCCATGAAAAACCTGTCGTATTCCTCGAAGGTCACAGGATACTTGCCCACGTAGAGATCGTAAGTGATATTCACTCTGTGCGCCGGTTTTTCAACGTCGGCTCCGTCTCCCCAGGTGTCACCCATGACAAAAGAACCGCCCTCGACATAGACCAGTTCGTCTCCATTTGTTGTCTTTATCCCGGAATATTCAGTTTCGGCCGGCGTTAACTTCCCAAGCGCTAGTGCTATGCTTTCTATAGCCCAAGTCGCGGCCTCTTCATCCATGGAGCGGTTTTTTCTAAGTCGTCGGGAAAAACCTTCAATTGCAGCAGTCTGTGTAGAGGAGTCTTTGCTTCTCAGTAACTCTCTGAGCAAACCCTCTCTCAGAGCCGTTACGATAGCCATTATCTTGGTTTCAGATTCCCCAAAGGACGTTTTGAGCAAGGTCTCGATCTTATCCGGTTGATCGAGTATATCTACACCGTGCGTCTTCACCAGCTCTGTGAGTTGTTCTCTAACTCTTTCGTTCAAAGAGCTCACTCCTTCTAGACGAAGTTTCGCTACGCAGGCAATAAAGCCCTCCGTCATCAAGTCCGTTCCATACAGCAAAGCCAATCAGAGACTGTTTTCAGTTTTCTTCTGTTTGATCGGTCACATGGTTTTCGAGTCTGATTTCGAAGTCGCGAGTGTTTTGGAGAGTCACGGTCTCCGTATCCCCGTCTTTGAGATACAGTATAGTCGCCGAAACAGGGTCGAGAGAATTCTTCAGAAGATACAGGTAGAACTCCATCTGGAACCTGTATCTCTCAAGCATGTCAGCTCTCTTTTCGGCCAGCTTGAAGTCGACGATCTTCCAGCCGTCGGATGTCTTGTAGAGTTTGTCGATTACGCCCGCCAGTATGAACCTGTCGAAGGCTCTCTCGAAGCGCACTTCGCTTCTGCAAACCTCTGAGTCCTCGATTTCGCGAATTATCTCGTGATGGCCAAGCTCCTTCAGTTGCTCCAGGATCTCCTTTGCCCTTTCAGGGGCCGCCGACTCTCTTAGAAGTCCAGAGTCCTTCAGGATCTCACTCAGTCTCTTTCCCTTTGGTCTTCCAGCGGGGTTTCCGAGCTGCTCGAAGATCCTGTGAACGTACAGCCCTTCGGCTGTTGAGGAACGTGAAGTTCTTTCGATGATGTCGATCTCCAGAATCTCTGTCTGTTTGTCATCGAAGTCGAGCGTAGTGGGTGAGACTATTCTCCTGAATTTGAGATGATCGAAGCGCTTCATGTAATCTTTATCGGGCTCTTCCCAAGCGGTTCCTTCACGTCCTATTTCCGCGCCTTCAATGATAGCCGGGGTCTTCACAAAAGTAACCAGGTCCTCGAGCTCTTTCTCCAGCTGCCCGGTTTCATCGTTGTAGAGGCCAATCACTATCTGAGGAAGCCAGCCGATAGCCGTATCGTCTCTCTTCTTTTTCAGATCCTTCTCCATGGCCTCTTTGTCGACATTCATCACAAGTATTTCCCTGGGTCTTGTCAGCGCCACGTAGAGGGTTCTCTTCTCTTCTTCGACCTGTTTTCTCAGATCTGCTCTATAAACCAAGTCTAGGTCATCCGTCGTCAGTTCCTTGCTGTAAAGAGTGAAGCCCTTCGAAGCTGTGTCGAAAAGCAATGAAGGGGTCTCTTTCCTCGGATTCTCCGTCATCTCTGCAACGATCACAACGGGAAATTCCAGCCCCTTTGCCTGGTGGACTGTCATTATCTTCACGCTGTCGCTCTTCTCGTTCTCCAGGGCCGCTTCGCCCTCGTCCGCCTCTTCGGAATACAATTTGATGTTCTTCGAAAACTCCCTCAAACTTATCCCGAGAGAGTCGAGCTCCTTGGATATTTGAAGGAATTTGATCACGTTGGCCAGACACTGCTCTGGCATTGCAAGGAGCGTCATCTTCGGAAGGTAGTCCGTCTCTCCGACGAAGGAGTCGAGAATCTCTCCCGGCTTAAGTAGTCTCGCAAGGCGCGAGTACCTTGTTATGATCGTGCGAAGATCGACAAAGGATTCATCTTCGCTCCTCATGATGCAATCATAGAAGTGACTGTATTTCTCCTTGAGTCTCGCTGCATCCTGAAGCGTACCTCCCCATGCCGGAGAAAGGAAGAACGACAGGAAGGCCCTGTCGTCTGCGGGATTGCCGAGAAAACTGACGAATGCTATAAGTCCGGCTATCTCGGGCCGCTGGAAGAACTTTCTAGAGCCCACCGTATAGTAAGGAATCCGATTTGCTTCAAGCGCCTCCTGATACTTTTCAACGTTCTTGAACTTCCTGAGGAGTATGGCTATGTCCCCTGGCCGTATCTTGCGTGTTACAACAGATTTTCCCTCTCTGAAATCGAGCTCCTCATCCAGAAGCGAACGTATGTGAGCAGCGACGGGTCCTGCGTGGTCTTTGCCTTTGCTTTCAAGTATTCTTACCCGCTTTTCTCTCCTGTCACCGTGAGGCTCCAGGGCCTCCACATTCTCGCCGTACCTCGACGCAAATGCCTCAAGCGTTGGGTTGCTCATCACTTTCTTGAAGAATATGTTGTGGAACTTCACAATCTCCGGGTGCGATCTGTATGATTTTCCGAGAGTGTCAGTAGCGTCGTCGCTTTCTTCGAATTTCCTTCTTGTCAGATTGAAGATCTCGACATTCGCTCCCCTGAACCGGTAAATCGACTGCTTGTCGTCCCCTACAAAAAGCACCTTCACATTTCCCGAAGCCGTCAACTTACTGATAATCTCCGCCTGAAGCTCGTCCGTATCCTGGAACTCGTCAACGAGAATGTACTTGAACCTCTTGGAATATTCCGCTGCTATCTTGGGATTGTCGTTCAGCATCTTCCTTGTCTCTTCTAGCAACTGCTCGAAGTCGAGCTGAGCCTTCTTCAATGTCAGTTCCTCGTATTCCTTGTTTAGCTTCTTAAATGCTTCGTGGCAGACAGCTGTCGCTCTGGAGATCTTCTCGGCGTTCTCTTCCTTATCTTTGTTTTCAATGGGGCTGTAGAGATACATGTTGTGTCTCTTCTTGGAGAGGCAGTCCTCGAGAATCTTGTGAGTATTGTCCAGGCCGTAGATGTCTATCATTTCATCCAGAGAATCGAGATTGCGCGAGAAGAATCTTCCAAGGGCCTGAAGTTCGAGTATCTTCTTCGTTCCCGTAATGATCGAGAATCCAGGATCCAGATCGGAATTCGTATTCAGAATAGACTCCCTGAGTATTCTCGCGCAGAAGGAGTGGATAGTCGAGATCCAGGCGTGCATGACCCTTGAATTGATCTCTTTCCATCTTTTCCGCTCGCTTTCGCTGGCAGCTTTATCTATTTGTTCCAGTATCGCCTTCGCCACTCTCTCCTTCATCTCCGCAGCTGCCTTTTCAGTGAAGGTAATCGCCAGGATGTTTTCGATGCCCAGCTTTTCGTCGGAGCGAAGAATTTCCATGTATTCCTCAACCAGCCTGTATGTCTTGCCGGTGCCTGCAGAAGCGGAGATGAATGTGTTCTTATTCATCGCTTGACCCGCCTTTTTGTCTCCACTTCAGAATGTTGAAGATTCCTTCGTTTTCGCACCCATAGCAACTAGATGCTTTTCCTTTCCAGGTTTCGATGGAGAAATCGCCGCACTGGATGCTTTTGATTATCTCTTCAACGGCTCCGATAAACTCGTCGTCCGAAATCATTCCCTTTTCGGCAGTGTCGCAAATCTTGAACTTGAGTCCACCAAAGAACTTCCACTTTCTTTCACCCAAAGAGTAATCGATCGAAAAATTGTTGCGTTTACTCTTACCCTTTATGAGCCTGAATTCTCCCCCGCTCACCACTTTGTTCTCTTCCGAAAAGGCGTTTTCGACTGCCATCGAATAGAGTATAAGCTGTTCGGCCATCGCCGATCCCAGACTTTTTCCGCTCTTGTAGTCGATGACAAATAGCGTACCGTCTTCACAAGTATCGATCCTGTCTACGATTCCGTGTACACAAATTTCGGGGGTCAGCTTCAGTGGGCCGTAATCGGATGTATCGAACCCGAAGGAGAGCTCCGTACGGAATACAGTCCTTCCGGCACTGGTCTCCTCCGATTGATCGTAATCCACATATTCTGTAAGTATCTTCAACATCTGATCGTAGCGCCTTTTGAAGAGCGCCTTGTTTATGCCGCCAGAAAACCTCCGGAGATTCTTCTCGAGGCTCTCGTCTAGCGGGACGCCCCTTCCGAGGTTATCGCTGAGAACGGCATGAAAAACGCTTCCCGCATCCATGGGAGAAAGCTCCAGCATCTCCTCCGGAACAGGCTGCAACCCAAGCACATAGTTCAAGAAATACTTGAATTTGCACTTGCAGTAGGTCCCGACCGTAGAGAAGCTTATACATTTCTCCGTCAGCTCCTCGGCTGCTTTCACGCCGGGGACCTTGAAGGAAAAGTCGTTTGTGATCGAGCTCAGGTTCTTCTCCAGAGTGGAGGCTGTTTCCGAGTCTTTATGTTTCTCCCATTCCTTGGGGCTCTCCTTGAATAGACTGGCAATCGAAAGCCTGTAATCCGCCGGACTCATAGACTCCGAAGGCGAAGGTACGAGATCGGTGCGCTTCCCTTCTACGCGGCCGTGGGGTTTGGGCTCCGATTTGCCGAACGCCCCAAGAACCGACCCTTCGTAAGGAGAATTCATCAACACGTTCCCATCGACCGTGGAGTTCGAGAAAGTTATGCAGAGATTCTCCTGCGCACCGCTTATCGCCAGGAAAAGGCCCAGCTTCTGCCTGTTCTCCTGAATGCCCAGAATGTCCTTGGCTCTGGGCTCGGAGTACTGCGCGCCCGCATAGAGTGGATTGAGAGACAAAACGGGGTAATTTCCCTCGTTGAATCCCATGAAGTACTTGACCTTCTTCGAAGTGTATCGAGAGTCGATCAGCGAGAGGACTTCGACTCCACCGCCCATATTGGCCTCGCCCCGCAGATCCTCGCCTTCCAGATACTTCATGAGAGACTTGTAGTATTTTTCTGGATCGTACTCGGTGATTTTTATAGCTTCAAGAATCCCGGCGTGTGAAGGAACGGCTCTTTGAATGAATTGTTCGACGCAGGCAATGTTTTCAGATACTAATGTCTTTTCCTCGTTTCCCGTAAGCTCTTTTAATCCAAGCCCCTCTTCACAGACTCGGAAGAAGGCTTCATATTTCGAAAGAGGCATCGACACATTTCTCTCGATGCTATTCAGAAGTGAAAAGACCCTCTTGACAGCGGGTTTGGCAGCATACTCTATAAACCGTATCTCTTCTTTTATCTCCTGGATTTGGGAAAGAGCAGAGAAGTCCTCGTCAAGATCGTCGTTGGAGGCTAGGCTTTCAGACTTTGCATCGAGAAAACGTTTGTATGTCTCTAGCTTCTCCAGCCATACCTTCTTTGCATCCTCTGCCCTGGCTTCCGACATTTCGAATTGCAGACCGGCCGATGCCATTACTTTCTCGAAAAGAACGGAATCTATCGTACCGCCACCGTAGCCGGCATCTATCATTTCGAGGATTCCCGAAGGCTCAAAAGAACCGGATACCACTTCAAGCGGCAGTAGAAGGGTCTGGACACTCTTCGACTCGAGCAAGGAAACCGAATTCTTGCTCACTACAGGGATCCCGAAGTCGTTCAGCGACTTCTTCAACACCCTCCAGTAATCCTGATTCGGTATTACAATTTCTATCTCCTCTGGCTTCAGTTCTCCCTTCGCTATCGCTCTCTTTACTTCCCTGGCGACTAAGTCGACCTCTCCGTACAGATCGTTGCACTCGACAATCTCAGCGTTTTCACACCCGGTGTCATTGAACTCTTCCCGATCCGAAAAGAGAATCTCCTTTACTTTTGTAAGTGGGCCGATTTCGCTCCGATCAACATTTATCTTGTCGAAGCCGATGCCCTCGAAGTGAGCTGAAATGGTTTGACTCTCCCTGAACAGATTTTTTCTATCACTATCTCCAGGACATGAGAAATAGACCTCGTCGAAGCAACGCATAATATTCTTCAGAAAAGCCCTGGTTGCCGGACTGAAATCGTAGAAGCCGTCTATGAACAGAGTCTTTCCGAAAGCGCCTCTTTCGAGATCGGGTAGCTCTGCCGCCAGCCTCATAGCATCGTATGAATCGAACAGTTTCCTATCTTCAAAGTGATCTTGAAGCTCTGCGTAGACTTTCTTCAGAACCTCTGGAACGACGTCTTCTCTCCCGAAGGCGGTCTCGAAATTTCCGAGATTCTCCTTCAAAACGACGATGGCTTCATGAAAGTAACTCGTGGCCTTTTCTGAAGGATAGTAATTCTTGACCTTTTCGAAGGCCTTCGCGATCTCTATTCGTTCGCCTCTTTCGGGAACGGCTCTGCGATCCGGGAACATCTCCCTCACTATTTTCATGGCGAGAGATCTCTCAGTACTGAACTGTCCGGCGGCGATCGAAAGCCCGCTATTCAACAGGGAATCTCTCACAGTTCGCAGAAAGAATGAAGAGGGTCCGACGAAGAGAAACGAGAAGGGATTATCGCTGTAGCTCTCCTGAATCTTCTGCAGCAAGTAATCGCTTCTTCTTCTGCCTTCTTTTCCACAGACAAGAATACCTTTCAAGAACTGTCCCCTAAATAAAGATCTTAACTTTACTACCATTGTACAGTTTTTGATAACGTAAACAATGCGTATCTCACTCCTGATATAATTAATTTAATAGTCTTGCCGTTACGTCCAGCAACTTTATTCATTGTCGTCACTCACCCGAGAAAGATCATATCCAGAGAATGACCTGCGGCAGCAGAATCCTTTTCGATTCCCAAAGTCATTGGCAAGGTAGTCTTCCGTCAAGGTTCGATATTCATTTTTGGAATACTCTTTTTAATATAGAAATCCCTGATAGAAAGAAAAGACTTGCTTCGTAAATTCACAGGTCGAATCTGAGCGATCGGTTGTCTCTGCTACTGTAAGCGGTACTGGTTGTGGTGAAATCTGGGGATTTCTTGTTTTGACATTCAAGAAACGAGTCAAGAATTCCGGGCTCCGAGAAATGCTTCAATCTTCACTTTCATAGAAATGATTGATGAACCCCACTATGAAAGTCGTGTCATACTCTCTTGGAAGTATTGTCTTTTCAGCCTCATGGAATCTCTCCGGATACTTTGATGAGAGTTTCTTCAGCTCGTCCCTGATGGATGAGCTCAGAGGTTCATTATCAGAGGGATTTCTACAAAGATAAACGTAGTGTGCCGTACTAAAATCATCTGTAAGATCGGATACTGAGAGGATTGTGTATGGAAGAATCCTTTCTTTCTCCATCTGTTTAATTTCGAGAAGAAGTCCTGTCAATCTATCAGAGAGCTTTGTAAGAAGATCTGTTCTTGCCTGCAGGAAGGAGGATCCCGATTCCCTATAAGTTTCTAGCTCTCTTCTGCAAAGAAGCACTTCCCTGCGCCTAACGTTTTCCGCGTAAAGTAATCCTTTTGTACTCAAGGAGTTCTCCCACTGTTTCTCGAGATTCAAGTAATCGAGTTTCCTTTCAATAGCACTTCTAATTATCCCACCCAGTTCCCCCATCCAGTCAAGACTCATATTATCATCTCCTCATGCCCTTGAGTATCCACTGTTCCCATATATCACACTGTTTATAGCTGGAATATCCCATATGGTTATGATTTGCATGGGAAATCCCTTTCTGCTACCACCTTCCGTAACGAGAATGGCCTCCAGCTTCTTGCCGGCATTACTGGCCTCGACAAATGCATCGACTACTTCGAAAAGAGTAGTGTTTCTATTGACGAACTTCACATCTTCATTCTCTTCTGAGAATTCAAGCACCGTTTCAACAGTGCTTTCATCAAGGTAAGCTCGTTCTTCTTCTCCAACGCTTGCCATCCATCTGGCAAGAGCGTTTGTTGTAAGAATTCCTTTGTATTCCTTGTTGTAGTAAACGGGGATCTGTGAGAAAGACTTCTCTCTAATTATCGCAAGAGCGCTCCTGACAGATTGTTCAGGATCGATGACTGTAACTCCCTCATTCTTATTCAGAGATGTAATCTTGGGAGGGTTTCTGAGCTCCCGTGCAATGAATTCAATATCCTCTACAACACTTTCATGCGGCTCCGCTATGGTCGAACCATCTGGTGACCTAGTGTGAACAATAGCGTTTCTTAGGTCAGCATAATCTAATAACCTATGCTTAAATGTACTTAAAACCCGATCGTTGTTGGCCACTTTTGTCACTACGCTTGAAAATTCGAGCCTGCCAGTGGTATTTGTTGCGCGCCTAAGATACTCTTCAATTGAAACAAAAGCCGCAAGAAACCTGCTTGAATTATCTTTCTTGTCCATAGATTTCCACCTCCACAAATGAATTCTCTAGAACTTGATGAAGCTAGTGAAGCTGATCGATAGGTCTGTAAACAGAAAACAAGTAGACTACAGAAAGTAGAGTGTGTTTTGGGGAATTTCTGCTAGGTGCTGAACAAAATGGTGTGAGAACGTCAATAAGAGAGGTAAATAACTAATAGTTTACAATTTCATTATAGCAGTTAGATGTTGAATCTGTCAAGGGGGTTACAGCTTCCAGAGAGGGTTTCAAGAGATGTTGATTATATAAGTGGGCTCCATTGGCCGATAAGGTTTACTGAAAAATATTACGATGTTGGGATATTTGAATAAGAAACTCTTACTATGACAAAGACCGCCTTGTTTTACGTGCTTAACGGTTCTTTTTGTTTTTCTAGTTTCAAGTTCAGGAGTTCTTTCTGAACATTCCGAACACTAATAATTCCGCTAGACCATTATGTCTTCGGGGATTCTGAGTTATGTTTCTTACTTTCGTTTCCTTACCTTATCGCGGGTGATGTCATGAGCTCGATAATCAAATCATCGGAAGACAATGCAATGCAAAAAACGAGTCTGTCACGGAAAAGACCGCTTCAAATCAATCAAAAGGCTTCCGAGATTGGAGTCGGATCTTGTTTATTTTGTCATCACCAAAGGGATCTTTCGGGTAGTTATCGATTCTCAAGATCGCCGGATTATCCTGAAAAATCCATGATTTCATTTTGACACCTCTCTTCTCTGTTCGCTAAGACAACCATTTCCTGAAATCAACGTCTTTCCCGGGCCGATCATATTGCTTACTCTTTCTCTTTCCGATTTTCTCAAAACATGCCTCATCTTCCCGATTCCTACAAAGCTACTCAAGGTATAAGTAACTTGTCGCCTTGATGAGACTCCTATACATACGTTCTGCAAGCCTTGGCAACAATCCGATATAGGCTTCTTTTTGAAGCTACAGTGCTGAGTTCAGGAGCCATCTACACATCTGTCTTAACTTGCAGGGGATACCTCATAGTGTCCAAATTGCAGGACCATTCTCGCAGAGCAAAGCGCAGTCTGGAACGAATCCCGAAGTTCTGGATACAGAAGTGGCAATGGCTGATGCTGGTGCCCCTGAATTAGTTACTATTGGCCGAGGCAGTTATTCGTAACACTTTTCCTAAATCATGGAGAATTCTCTCAATCGCTTTGTATTAAATCAGCACTAAGTAATTTCAGGCTGTGATGAACGAATCAATGAACTTTTCCATTGGTTCCTCCAGAAAGCTGCAATCCTCTTTATATTCCAAAAAAGGCGGTGAAAAGGTGCAGCCTCCCGGATAATATGCGGCAGATTCAATTGTGAGGTTCTCGCCCTCCTTTCGTATCGTGAATCCATGAATAATCATAGGATCGGAAAGAACAGAGTATTCAGATTCCTCATCATCTGGATTATATGAAAAGGAACTGCCATCTGCACTCACAATGGGAGGTTCAGTACCCCCCATTATGAATGGGAAGAAAAGCATTAGGTTATCTTCTAGAATTTCTTTCCGTAAGTCTCTCTCTTCTCGATCACTGAAATCGGGAATGGAAGAATAGTCTTCAGCAGAACCTATTCCGGAAGTTGGTTCCATTTCAGGATCAAGTAATGTCTTGCAGTAATCGAGTGTCTTTTCAGTAAACCTCATCAGATCGAATTTTTCGATTTCTACAGTTTTCTTCATGATTCCTCCTTTTCTTTGGACTAGCGTTTTTCTTTGCTTCTTCACTTTGAAATCTCCAGATAATGTTATCCAGTAATCTAGGAGTCAAGTTTGGAAATGATTGTCTGAGTAATTCGCAAGCCGATTGGACTATTCTGCATGCAAGGTCAGGAGTTATGCTTTCGCATTAAGTTGCAGTTTGCAGGAATCTTAAGATCATTCTGTCAGGTTTCACGAAGTTATCGGAACCGATAAGCATATAGAAGTATCTAAGAGATATTCCACTTCTCTGTCCTGGAATGCTCAAAACAGATTCTTCAAACTCCTCGTTATTTAACAAAGAGCTAGAATCCTTAAGGTATTCAATATCCTGTGCTCTCACCGCCTCAGAAAACATCATAACCGCTTCAGCTTTCAGTATTCCGTTGACAGTAGAGGTCCGTTGCTTGTTTCCGAAGACTTCTACAGCTATTCTTTGTGGTGAGTACGAGTGATAAAGTGAAAGGAAAGATGAAACTGAAAACGATTCGGAAGTACTTTCAGTGCTCAGAAATCTGCAGAATCTGTCTACTGTGTTTCTTGTAGAAACATAACTCACGCCTATCGAGAAAACGGTATCGATTATACATAAAGGCAAATTCGGATAACTGTATTCGCTTCCAAGCATGGCAGAATCAAGATCGAGATTCTCGTAACAGTACTTGGCAGTCAATTCTGAAAGAGATTCCAATCTATCTGTCTTCATTCAAGTATTATTCTCCTTGAGCGAAATAAAGTCTGTTTTGATCCCCCGATGAGATAATTTAATTCCGTTTGAAAAAAGAAGAGCATCGACACCAATCTCTATCGAAAAAGGAAAGAGTTCAGGTGATCTTCCGATTTCTTCAACAGGAACTGATCCATTCTCCCTGCTTAATAGTAGGCTGTAAATCAACCATTGTGCTACCTGCTTTCTTCTCACGGCAACTCGCAGCTTTTGAACGGCGTTATATGATTTAGACTCTTTTGTACTCTCTATAATTTCCCACATTATCATGGTTTGAATTACCCTTGAACAGGCTCTGGTAAGTGTTGACCTTCCTCCCCAAATCTTACCGATTCTGTCGTGAACTTGGCTGACTTTGAAGTTACCCTGAAGGGCAATGAGCTTCCCAATGATTGTCGCGATATCTCTGAAGAAAGGATAGGTTGCTATGCTCATGCCCCAGTGGAATACTCTGGTGTCAATCTCTGGATTCTCTTTCAGAATCTCAAGAGCTCTTTTTCGCAAAGGTATCAGCTTTGTATTGTTGTCGAGCCACATTCTTGAAATGACGAGTCTTGTCTTTCTTCTCGCATCTTTTCCGGGAAGATCTAAGGCCATAAATCTCTCTTGCATTTCTCTTATGTGCTGAGCGTTCTTGCCTTCGAAAAGTAGTTCAATAGTGACATCTAGCCATTCCTTTTTTATCTGTCTGTCAAATCCAAGCATCTTAGACAATTTGCTCATCCTTTCCTTAATCTGATTAGTGGAACGATAACCTCTTCTAGTGTCAAACCTCCATGAGAAACCACAACCGAGTTAGCTGTTGTGAAGGCCCGTCTTCCCTGAGCTATAAGGGGAAAGAAATTCTGTGGAAGTCCCACCGGAACCCACTCTATCGAATCTGGGTATTCAATATGGATCTTTTCTCTTAGGAGCCGATCTTTGTAGATTCTAACCCTTTCACCCCTTGTCTCCGCAATCAACCCTTCTGAAGGATTCCCGATTCCGTTTGCTTCCACGTTTCCATGATCACTAGTTAGAAAAACTTCATAGCCCTCCCTGTAAAGTAGTTTGCATAAATCTAGAAAGCAGCTTTCCTTTGCCCAGGTTTCTGTGGCTGCTAATAGTGCCCTCATTCCAATGTTTTCACCATGAGCCTTTTCATCAAGTTCTCTTATGACAATCCCAATCAACGACTGTCCCTTGCCGATAGACTGTTCCACTTCTCGGATTAACTGATTGTCAGGTTTATTAATGTGAGCGATCTCTCTTTCTCTAAAACCTCTATCTAACCATGCCCGCTCCCACAGCCTGCTCTCTGCGGAATTGCTTGTTAAGTTTGGCAGGTCCATGGGAAGCATTCCGGAAAAGATTGCCTGCCTAGAGACCGCAGTTATTGTCGGAATCATCGCATAAGCTGCGTACTGCTCAAATGAAAAGTCTTTCATGCAATTAGACAGTTTCAGCCACTGAAGAAGAGACATTCCATCTATTACTATGAGAGCTAGCTTCTTATTTTCTATGGATAACTTGCTTGTCCAGTTGAAAATATCTCTTACTGTCACCGGCCATCTTGACGAGACCGTGAGTAACCTTCCATACTCTTCGACCATCCAGCTTTCGAATTGAGAATCTGTGATTGTTCTAATTGCATTCAAATCTGACTGATCGTCGTTTCCCAAAGGGATCGAACAGGCAACTAGGTTGAGCTCTGCCCAGCGCCAGGCAAAGTCAATCCAGTTATTGTAACTAGTATTAGCTTTTGGAAGTGAATCACTGACAATCTGGAGAAGCTTCTTGAATCGTATTCGCTCTGAACCTGGACCATCAATCCCTATAACCATCCAGGATTTTTCGAACTTCGACGGATCATCAACGGGGACAGGTTTAAGCAGGCCCTCGGCAAACATTGTGTCTGTATAGACCTTTATAGAGGGATCATCGAAGGGCAGAGAATTAGGACCTTTCTGTCTGAATGAAGCTTCGTTATTATCACTCACTGAAAATCTACCATGCCTCTTCAGAAATACTGGCCATCTTTCCTGAAGAAACTCAAGAAAACTCTCTCTGTGCTCAACAAAAGAGGGTAGATCCAACAGCCTCTCATAACCCCTTTCTCTTGCAATATCCATTACAAGATCGAAAAGCTCGCCTCTAAGCTGAAGCCTGTTATAGTGGAGCTTTATAAGCCAGGCTATAAGCTCAGTTAGGTTATAGCGCTTGGAAGGATCGAATTCATAGATGCGCTTCAGAATGAACTCTCTCGTCCTCCTTGTCGATAGATAATCGAGGTCGTCGCTATAAGAATCATTGAGCCTATCTAACTCCCATCTTTCAAGACTCTCGAGAGCGGTTCTGCTGAGTTTCGGAAAGATCGAACTCAATGAAACATCAACGGTCAATAGTGATGAATAGATGTCGAAGGGAAGTTCTCCCGCAGGTGTTTCTCTTGTCAGTACTAAGAAGCTCTTTGCTTTGTCTCGAAACTCACTTTCATATTCAAATCTAAAGGCAATAGGATCTTTGTACTCAATAACATGGAAGCCTCGTTCCGATAGCTCTTCAAGAACTGCCTGATCGACAAGTCCGTCGGGATCATATACGATCATAGAGTCCTTTTCGGGATTGAGTATCTTATCAATAATGCGAGAATTCAGGGATCTCATTACTCTTCCCCCTTGACGATCAAGGCAAGAAGAAGCTCGATTTGGGGAATAATCGTTTCTTCTTGGGAACTCCATTCTTCAAATTCCTTGTCGACCTTTCGAACTCTGTAATCCCTTACCCGTGAGAGACCCGATCTCTCTGCGAGTTTTCTTCTCATCCTGAACCAGTCTTTTTTCCTTTCTCTCTCCTTGTCCGCTCTCTTGTAATAAAGACTCTTCAGCTCATCGAAAGTCTCCTTTAATCTTCTATTTGCTCCTTCATAGATCCCTGAAGCCTCTTCAAATGCAGTAATCGTAATCTCTCCCTCGATGAGTCTGTTCCAGATCAGATCGGCCGACCCGTGAAGTAGGTCTCCTTTTTCATTCACGAAGACCGGCAAAACTCTCTTAAGATCATATTTCGAACCATGGGCCGTCACTCTCCATAGCGACCAAGTACCTGATATCCCTCTTGGTACGCTGCGAATTATCGCAGAGGGTACTGGTAATCCTTCAGGAAACTGCGGAATTTCCTTAACAATGGATCTGACCAAAGGATCGTTGAATGTTATTGCCCTGAAATCAGGGTTATCATTGCGTGAGAAAGCCACAAGCTCCTCTCCAATTACCCCGGGAAGACTTATCTTCCAATTTTTGCCCAGTGCAATTGCCTTACCTCCCTTGCTCTTTACATAAGATGTGACTGCTCTTTCTAGCCAGTAGTGAACTGGTTGATTTATAAGCCTTCTCACTTCCTCTGGCTCAAGAGAACTGTCAGCAGGTAAGATTCTTCCTCTTTCCTTTGACAAAACAATTTGCTGTCTTATACTTTCCAGCGAACTTTCAATCTGGTTTTCCAGATTGTCTGGGTCTGTAATTGCGGTGACATAAATTTCGTCGAAGAGGTTGGCCGCTTCAGTCGAATCTAGGACATCTTCAGTCTTATCTACACCGAATTCTTCAAGAATTACTTTCAGCTTCTGTTCGATGACTTCGATAACTCTGAATTCAGCAGTCGACTTCATTGCAAGGTTGAAGGCCTTAACATCCTGGCTCTGACCAATTCTATCTACCCTACCAATTCTTTGTTCTATCTTCATCGGATTCCACGGCATATCGTAATTAACAACTACATGGCAGAACTGAAGATTAAGACCTTCTCCTCCTGCATCGGTAGAGATCATAATCTGAGATTCCTTAGCGAACGATCTCTGGGCCTTCAGTCTCTCTTCCAAACTCATTGAACCGTTTAGAATGCAAACAGGAAACCCTCGATCTTCGAGAAATCTCTGGAGCATCTTCTGTGTTGCTACAAACTCAGTAAAGACGAGAATCTTCACGTCTGGATCTACTTCTTCTCTTCTACTTGTTTGAATGATCTCCAGTAGCTTCATAGCCTTGGCATCGTTCTCTTCGAACTCGACCGATCTCGCCAAACCTAGAAGATAGCGAACCCTTTCCTCTTCGCTGACGAAAGGTTTGATCCTTATTATCCCGAGAAAATCTATCTCCTCGCTGTTGTTCATCTCATCAAATTCTGCGAATGAATAACTGTTGAGTTCCAGTGGAAGTACCATCTGATCGCCCGAACCGGAGATTGCCTCCAGTCTTTTCTCCAAAGCGTTGGCTATAGCGGCAGTTGATGAGGCGACTAACCTCTGCATCAGAAGCATTAGAAACCCCATGTAATTCTGTTTCTGGTTTATCGCCTTCCGGTAGCCTTCTCTTACGTATTTAGTGACTGCTTCGTACAAAAGATACTGCTTCACGTGGTTCTCGCCAAAATCAACAGATACCAGATTCGTGATTCGCCTCTTGAAAAGAGGTTTTCCCTCTATATCTATCGCCTTTCGCTTCTCCGTTCTAAGGACATACTCCAAGACCGTATCTCTGTCGAGTTCATCCTCCGAGGTGAATGCGATCGGGTCAAGAAGAGACATTAGCCTGAGAAAGGCATCGCTTTTTCCCTGATGAGGGGTGGCTGAAAGCAGCAAGACGTACGGAGCGGCCTGTGCAAGGCTCTGTCCCAACCTGTGTCTTGCCACTGCCGAATTGGTCCCGCCAAGTTTGTGAGCCTCATCGACGATTATAAGATCCCAGCCGGCATCGACAAGATCGAGAAATCTCTCTTGATTATATTCTTGGAGTTTCTCATTACTCCAGCCCTGACGGGAATAGATTGGCTTGACTGAATCCAGAGGACAGATTATTTGATCGAAGAGCTCCCAGGCATTTTGCACTCCAGACAGTTTCTTAAATGCAGAAAGCTCTGAAGGGAACACCAGCTTGAAATTCTCGTCGAACTTCAGTTTCATTTCGCTCTCCCACTGGGTAATCAGTCCTTTAGGAGCAACTATCAGAACTCTCTTGACAATACCTCGTAACTTCAGCTCCTGGATAATCAAGCCGGCTTCTATAGTCTTTCCAAGGCCAACCTCATCTGCAAGAAGGAAGCGTATCTTGTTACCTAAAAGTGCCCGTTGGAGAGCATGAATCTGGTGAGGAAGCGGTAGAACGGCTGAATTCATGGGTGCCAGAAGAATGTCTGACGAATTGAAGGCGTTCAGCAGTTTACCCGAAGCCGAGACATAGGATATGAAATCTTCCGAGAAAAAGTCCTTCACCTCTTCAGCAGCTTTCAGCTCATCGGAGGCTATTTGGACTACCCTGTCTTCTCCCGGAATCCAGATTTTCGATGTCTTGTAACCCCAAATCTCCTTGCTCTCAAGAAGCATACATAGCTTCTTTTCACTTTCCAGCCAGTACCACTTTTCACTCATAAACAACTCCAATTCAGAAAGAGCTTACACACAAAACGAGACCATAAACAAATAAGTTCCTCAGTTAACCAAAACGAACCACTAAAATTACCTCTGTGACAGTATTCTCGTTCTCCCGATCGAAGTATTGACATTCCGTCAGCCACAATGCTATAATTCATTTGCATGGGGGTGTCCCCGTGGGCGGAGCAGGAAAAAGGCTCCGCTTAACCTTTTTTAGGACAAACTTCCCAAGGACTTCCCTATTGATCTATGGAACTTGAGTCTCTTATTACAAACAAACCTGAATATCCTTTTCGAGTATTTCCACAAATCAGAATTTGCGCCCTTTCTCAAGGAGTTTCCGAAACAGTAGGCTAGAATGTCCGCAATTTCCAGTCCGGCAATTCTATCCCTTTTCTCTCTGAAAAGAGGGGTAATTCCCAACTTTTTCAATTGGTCTTGATTCCGTGGTTTCAATCTTGTTGTTGTCAATCCGAAATCTCTTAAGTTTTCAAAAGACTGACTGTAGAACTTGTCTTCCGACTTCTTCCTGCTTTCCAAAATCCAGATATATTCATAATCCTCATCAAACGGTAATCTTTCAGAGATCATCTGTATAGAACCTATATAAGGATGAACTGGATATAAGTACTTTCGCAAAATGTGAGTCTTGTCAATAAACGCTCCTACGAACTTAAACCTGAGTCTGCCAATAACTTTGAGCAGATCTCTGTGGAATTCTTCTTCCTTATCAGGATCATTCAGGAACTTGTAAATCCTCTCCCTCTTAGATATCTCCTTGAAATGAAGACAGAACTCGGCTTTGTGTTTGAACCACCTGACCTTGAAGTCCGTCAGTCCAAGAATGAACTCGGAATAGTCATCGGGATCCACTATTACCGCCGATAGAAAGAACACTTTGTTTTCATCACGATCAATCCCTTTGTAGCTCGGTGTTCCGTATTCGTCGGAAAATATGTACTTCACGGTTTTTACTCTCCAAGACGTGTAAGGGCGTTATCGTAGTACATGAGAAGTTTGGGATCTTCTTGAATCACCTTGTCGCTTAGCTTGTCGGCGACCTCTACAATTCCCTTATAATCCTTCTCAGTCCAGAGTCGTTTGAAGCCGGCCCTAACGGCCTCTGTTCTGAATATTCGAATCTTTTTGCCGACGTGATTTCTGTATTCTTCAAACTCTCTAAGAAGAGCCTTCTCTCTAAGCCTTTCAAGGTCCTGCGCTCTTGCCGGATCGGGTACATACCATCTTTCTTTCGCTTCTGCTTTCAGAGAGATGTCTGCGGTCTCGGGAGTCCGGTCTTTCGTCTTTTCTCTCAGTTTCGAGCTCTTTTGTAACCAACTCCATATCTGGGCAGGAACGGGTCCTTCACCGTCGTATTTGATGAAGTTGTCTTCCAACAACTCCTTGAGCTCGATCTCTTTCTCATGTTTGGCCCAGCTGCGCGAGATTGGCATGAACTGTGGCTGAAGCTCCTGGAAGGTCTGTGGTTTGTTCTGAAGTTGAAGTCTGAGCCACTGGATTGCCGAATTCTCATCTGTGACAAAGAGAGAAAGCTGGCGAAGCTCACTCACGTTAATTCTTTTTCGATCGTACTCGTTCACTTGATTCGGCAGGAAGAACATGCTATCCCTTTCAGGGAACCTCTCCCGTAGACCCTTGTAAAACTCTGAAGCAGACATTGGTATGGATCTGCCACGCTGGATGTGAAAGGCGATCATCCTGTCGTACAGTAGATAATCCGTTCTCTCTACTATAAGCTCGGATGAGCCGTTCTTTTCCGTGAAAACGGGCAGTCTCTTCAAGTGCTCCCGAAGGAAGTCCCAGACTCCCTCTTCAGTTCCCGCTTCGAGTTTGAACCTGTCCTCTAGCCCGCCGTTGGGCTTGTATGCTGAGATAATAAGGTCCTGCTTCACTGCGCCAGTGCTTGTGACCTGTTTGAATGTTCCCTGCTGCTTGTCCAGTGTTCGCACATCTGCTATCACGAAACCGGCTCGCTGAATAGCTTCCTGTATTGCGTTCCATACACTGTTCTGGGAGTTATGAAACTCGACGGTCATCCACCGGCCCGGTTTCAATACTCTGTAATACTCTTTAAAGCAACGCGTCATGAGCTCTTGATACTCGAGGAGCCCTTTCTGCTGAACCTTGTTCATTATCGCTTCCGGTTCGTTATTTGTGAAGACCTTAAGCCAGGCCTCCCAGAGGAAGTTGAGCTCGGAATACATTAGATTTCCACCGAAAGGAGGATCTGTGAAGATGTAGTCAGTAGATAACTCTGGAATCTGCAAGGCTGTGGCTGAACTTGCACCTATTGAGTTGGAACATTCCTTCAGGTAGAAAGCATCAACAAGTCTCTTGATTCTGTTGAGTAAAGCAGTGAACACATAGGGCTCTGAGACTTGTGAGCCAACATAAAGAGTTCCGCTCAAGGGGTTGTACGGAAAGGAAACGCCAGGCCTGTATCTGTTAAGACGAGATACGTTTATTAGTTGGCTCGTGAAAAGCAAACGAGCAACCTGAGAATCAAGTCTAGAATAAACCGCCGACAACACCCACAGATTTCTCTTCGTGTAGAAGTGGTGAACATGAGTTAGACCTACATCGTCATTTCTTCTCGATTCCTCTCCTTCGGGCATTCTATGAGTCGGATACCAATAGGGTATCTCGCTCTTTTCAATATATTCAATGAGTGCCAGATCGAATTTATCGGGTGCTTTTTCGTAACGTTTCTTGCCTATTGAGTAGTTTATCAGTACAGAGATCTGCTTCGCCTGCTTCACGGTCTCGCCTATGGCTGGATCGAACTTAGTTTCAATGACCCTCTCCATTCTTTTCTTCGTTAACGATGCGCCGCAGTGAGGACAGGAGAACTCGGATCTAACCTTCCCCTGTTCCTTATCCACCGCAGCTTCCCAGAAGACGATCTCACCGCCGCATTCGGGGCAGGAAAAGACATCCGACCAGACGGTGTAGTTGATCCTTCCCCAAGGGAGCGGCTCCTTCGCGAAGTCTTTGCCCTGTTCTGAGAGAAGCTTCCTGGCCCTTTCTATGTCTTCAGGCTTCGAAGAGGAGAGCGTGAAGTACATCCAGCCGCACTCCTCTTCGACGTCTTTCAGAATCCTCTTAGCCTCTCTCTCGAAGGCCTTAGCATCGACTGGCGTGTTGTAATTATAGGCGATGAAGGTCGCAGCTGGAGAGAGATCGTTCAGAACTGCATATCTGGCGCCCAGCTTCGAGAAAGGTTGTCCCGATTCATCCAGTATCGTTCCGTCCTTTCTGACTTCATAACCAAGCGATTCGACGGCCTCTTTATTTCCGCACATCTGGGCCGCTAATCCAGTCATTCCCGTTCCACAGAAGCCGTCGAACACTATATCTCCAGGCTCAGTATAATGCAATATGTAGCGCATTATCGCCTTATGAGGAACTTTGGTGTGGTATGAATGAGCGTTGTATATCGGGTCGTTCTTTCCCTCGCTGACGTCAGCTGCAAAAGGCTCTCTCGAATATTTCTCTTCCGGATCGTAAGGTCTGCCGTAATGCTTTATGAAATCGTCTATGAATGGATTCGGACAGGCCGTATAGTATGGCGGATCGGAGAGGTTAAGTATATCCTCGTCGCTTCCCTTGGGGAAGCCTTCGATCTTCCTGAACTCAGGGTCCTTCAGTTTCTCTTCCAGCTTTTCCCTGAAGTACTTCCGTCTCTCTTCATCATTAGAGAAAGTCAGCCCCAGGCACTCAACGGGCCCTTTGTCTACATTATCATCGAACAGCCTGTTGTTCTCCATCACATTTCACCTTCTTTGAGGATTATTCTGACTTTGTTTATATCTTTGCCTCTGGTCTTTTCTTCAATCAATTCTTCAAAGCGTTTACGCATCTCTTGCGGTGTTTTTGGGGCGTGATCGCCGAATAGCCTTTCTTGAAGCTCTTCGGTGGTGAGCTCTATCTTCTCCAGAGTCGAGAAGGCTTCGGCTAGAGTTCTAATGAATAGTTGATTTTCGACCAGCTCTTCCTCTAGCTCTTGGCTTTTGATAAACTTCTCTACCAGTCTTCTGCCTTCGGGGTCGAGAAGCTGTATGTTTTCACCGACTACAGGATCCTCGAGATTCGACAGAAGCGTTTTCGTCCAGGATTCGAAGAGTCTATCCAGCTCTTCATCGAGGGTGTCAAGAACAAGAGAGAGTTCTCGATTATCGGAAATTTCGAGGGATGGTTTGAAGCCGCAGTTCTTGCAGAATGGCGATCTTTCCAGATCCTTTTCGGTGAGACTGTAACAGGTCTTGAGAGTGGTGATTCTATTTGTCAGGTCCTGAAACTGCTGCTTTGAAAGCATTTCGATCGTTGAAAGCCGATTGAGAGTCTTGAATCTGTAGTCGCTCAGCAACCTGCTCTTTCTAGAGTCTCCCTGAGAATCCAGCCTCGCCTTTCTATGCAATTCGATGTAAAGCTTGATATAGCCCATTTTCAAATCGTCAAACGATGATCGGAGCTCCCTCTTCAAGCCGGACAACTTCTGGCTGCTATCCTTAAGTTTGTCGAGCACTTTCTTTCTCGTTTCGCCGTATTCTTCGAGCCATGGAGTCTCGGAAGGGAGATGTTCTCTGGCTCTTTGGAGGTAGCCGACATCGCTGCTCAGCTCATCTATTATCTCTATAAGCGTCTTCATTCTCGAGATCGTTTCATGTTCATTTCTCATCTCTGCCACGTCATCTTTCGAGATTCTCAAGTTCTTCAACTTTCCAACCGTAGAGTAGTTTGTGAGGGAGTCAAAGAAATCCTTGAGTCTCTTGATCTTTTTCATTCTCTCTTCAAGCTCTGAATGCTGAAGTAGAGGTTCTTCCCAGAAGTCGATTCCATTCTTGATCTTTTCATTAAGCTTGGCAAGGTCCTCAGCGTTGGATTGAGCTCTTCTCAACATGTTCTCAACAGGGGCGGAGTCTCCATTTTGGAGCTGCGAAACCTGACCTTCATTGATTTTCAGCAGCGAGAAAAGCTCTCTTATTGTCGAGACGGGAAGATCTTTGGGCAGTCTAATATTCTTGAAGTTGACCAAATCATCTACGGATAGCTTCTGGAGTTTGTCAAGAGAGCTCGCATCGAGCTTCTCTCCAGTCAAGGATAGCTCTATCTCGCCCATATAAAGCATTGCTGCCAGCAAGACAACAACCCACTCCGGTTCCAGCCTGAAAGGCATGAGATATTCACCGGTCTCGGTAATTTCGAAGAGCTCGTTTCTGTTTAAGACACTACCAACAGGTTTCTCCTCCAAAAGGCTCATAATCTTCTTCACATAAGGCGATTTCGACGTGACTATATCGCCGTTATCATTCAGCAGATGGAGGGACGAAAGCGTTTCTTTGCTCTGCCTCGAAAGTGTATTATTTATCATCCCTCTTATAGTTGTTTCGATGATTTGATTTCTGTTCTGAGAGGTCATTTTGGTTTCAAACTCTGGGTAACCCAGAGCGGTGTCTGAGAAGTAACTGTCTAGAAGCGTCGAGGATATATCGTCGATTATCTCCTTGAAGCCATCTAGCTGCTTGAAGGGTTTATTTCTAAGAGAATAGATTTCTGGAATCGACTTCGAAGACTTCTTGTAGGTAACCGAATATGCCGAGACCAGGTTTTCAGTCAACCAGCTGGTGCATCTTGAAAGATAGCCTTCAGAAAGCCTGATATATGTAGTTTTGTGGCTTCCGGCCGTTTGAGATAGCTCTAGGGCCGCTGCGTAGTTTTTGAGATTGTCTTCGAAATCCCGATCGATGTCAGCAATCGAGAAGAAGACTTCGTCCTCGCTCCCCTCGTCTTTGAAAGATCCGGTCTTGAAAAGTGGCAGAAAGTAGATATAGAAGTCACGTGGAGGATGTGCTGTCGATCTTTCGTTTGGCTGGCCGAAGAAGAGATAGCCTAATCTCGTGGTATTCTTACTCTGCCACAACAGCTCGTATTGCCAGATTCTGTGTCCAGGCACGTATGTTCTATCCGAGCATTCCATAAGCTTTGTCAGTATTGAGTAATAGTTTTTGTTGAAAGCTTCGTCGCTCATCGTGCTTCTCTTCTTCTCAATCTGGCTATCGAAATCGATTGTCTTGTTCAAATCGAGATAGTACTGGCCGTTTTCCTTTATGAAAGCTATATATTGACCACTGACGATGTTTATTATTTTATTTAGAACTCCTTCCACCATCGTCGAGAGGTCTTCTTGCGGATCGCCTCCGAGACCCTCTATCACGGGATCGTAAATCAGGAGGTCGTCCCTCAGTTCATCAATGGTGGGTCCGATTTTCGTGTTTATATCTACTGTGCTCAGTCGGTGAACGGAAAGCGCCTTAGTAATCCTTACAGCGTTGTCAAGGCGGTGTTTTTCCATTCCCGCTCTTATCTTCGCCACTAGTTCATCGCTCTTCTCTTTCGTTTGCCTGATCTCCGGCACAGTTACCAGATCGCTTCTGGAGCTTATCCTGTCCCAGTAGGTGTCGTATGAAACCATTCCGGGTGCGTCTTCGGGAACCCTTTCATCAAGCAAATCACTCATGACCTTCGTGAGCGTCTGAAGGACCTCTCTATGCTCTATAAACCTTATCCTTTCAAACATCGAAATGAAGGACGGATGTATGGGGAAGAGATTGACGAAGGAGTCTAGCCTTTCATTCATACTCCCATAGTATTTGGTGAATTTCTGGAGATGTTCCCTTATGCGTGCCTTCTGAGATTCGGATTTCTTCAGCAATCGGTTCGCGACAACATACTCGATATCTTCTCTAGCGATTCTTATGTCTATGAAGCGCTCTTTTACTCTCCGAACTGCATCGGAAGCAAATTCAAAGGCTGGATTGTCGTAAAGGGCCTCTTGAATACCTGCAATGAATCTGAAGCGGGAACTCTTGCAGAATTCTCCGAGTTCTCTGAGGAAGGTCATGTCCAGAACAAGGCTCTGCTCTTTCCTGTGGCGAAGGTAGTCGAGCAGTTCATCAATTACTAGAAGAAGACCCTTATCCGGATATTTCTCGCAAAAGAGGCTCATCATTTCATTCAGAGTGTCTTTATTGTTAGTTACTTTGTCGATAGATGGAAAGTCGAATTCTATTCCCATCTCAGAGAGTTCCATCTTGAGCTCGCTCAAGACAATGTCTCTTAGGGGCATTTCCGTAGCACCGATTTCGGAACGTATAACCTTGAATTTCCCTGCGATCTGTGTTGCGGACTCTCTGACGGATTCATCCGTCAACATTTCAGTGAGGTTAGCATTTTCGGCTATTGAAGCTAAAACCCCCATGAGATGTGATTTCCCCGTTCCGTAGTTTCCGACTATGAATAATCCTTTGTTATCTCCAGGAGTGTCAACTCTGAGATTCGAGAAAACTACTTTTGAGAGATTATCGGACATGGGTTTAGAGATCACGTAAGTGGAAACGAAGTCGCGAGCGCGTTCCTCTTTCTTTGTGTCTTTCAATTGCATCACTGATTCTAGCGGTTCGAAATGAATCAGTTCGCTATATCGCATTTTATAACCCCCTTGTCTCATTCTATTTTGAATATAATCTCGCTGTCCAATCGTACTTCCATAAACTCTGGATGGCCTCTTTGGGCATATATTGCGAATTCGTTCTCAATACTTCCCGGCCAGTTTGCAATGATCGGTGTGGTTCTTGCGGCTTTACGCAAAATTTGAATCGGCAGAAGTTTGAGCTGTGGCTCGAAAAGGATCTCTATGTGATCTAGAAGTAGCAATTCTCGTGAATTCACTAGTTCCGAAAGAAATCTGGAAGCCCGTAGTGGTCTTTCGTTCATTGAAAGCGTCTTCATTTCTTTGCTCAAAACAAAATTGAGATTAAGCACTTCGGCGTTCAGCTCGTTAGCAACGTCATTCATCAAAGAAGATCTCTCTTGATCGTTACCGCCTGCTAACAACAAAAGTCCTGGTTCCTTTCCTTGAAGACGTTCAAAAAGACTATTCCTGATAAAGGAATAGTCACCTTTCACCAGATTTCTCATAAGACACGCTCACCTCAATAGTCCAATGATCTAATTTTACAATATTCAGGCATTGGTTACAAAATGCGAATGAAAGCTATTTGAAGCGATTAGAGTTATTTTCGACCTCAGTTGGGCCAAATATTGAAGATTATTCTCTTTCATCTGCTTCACTTTCTCTTTCTTCTCCGGTCCGTTGCCGGGAGATTCGACATAAATAGTTGCTATTGCAATTAGGTTTCATCTTCTTGAAAATAGGTGATTTTCACCTGAGCTTGGTCTTGGGGATTCCGTATCTATAAAATAATGACTGATATGTGAAGTCGGCCCTCGGATGATCAAGAAGTGTTTCTTCGATTTTCTGAACTCTCAGCGAATAAGGAGTGAATAGAGATTTCGAGGCATCGGATTCTATCTTTGGCATGAGATTTAGGTAATCAGTACTGCTTTTGTAAAGCCGCTCTGGATAGTTAGATGATCGTTTTTCTCTTAAGGAATTCAGATTTTGCTCAAGGAGGTGATCTTACTTGTATCTCAATATAAGAAACAGCTGAAGACTAAACAGATAGGGAGGGAGAAGAGATGAAATTCAACAGTGTAATTCCTACCAAGTACTCGGGAGTTTATGAAGCGGACAGTCTTAACAAAACTTAAAGAATAGTTAAGTATTTGGAATCAGGGTTTCTTTGCGATTATGATACGCCCAGTCGGTGTTTCCTATTCCGATTCCGTGTGAAAAATCTCAAACCGAAAGAAGGTGGTCAAAATGGCAAGAAGAAAAAAAGGATCTCCTGGAAGAGATCCGAAAAGGTACAAAGGATATTTTACCCGAAGAGATTCTAGCACAGGAGGATTCGTCAGTTCCTATCGTGATCGTTTCCGCAACATTTCCTCGGAAGAAAGAGTTCACAGGGAGTACCACAGGATTATGAACGAGATCTACGACAGGAATCGCGATTCTTATGCGAATGTATTTGAAGAAAGGAGAGAGCTAATTGAGAGTCTCAAGATCTAATACCACATCTATTTTCAGAGTAAAGAAGCAAAGAAATTTCGTAGCGATCGACAAAAGCTTTCTGAGCGATCCTTCTCTTTCATGCAAGGCGAAAGGGCTTCTCGCCTTCTTTCTTTCCAAACCAGATGACTGGGAGTTTCGGCTCTCCGAGATCAGGAGGAATTTTAAGGATGGAAAGGAGAGTATTAGAAGGGGAATTGAAGAACTCCAGAAGGCCGGTTATGTGAAAAAAGTCAAACTGCGAGGAACGAAGGGCAAGTTCGACGGGGTGAGGTACCTGATTTACGAAACTCCTTATTTGAGCGAGGTTCACCCGCAAACCGATTTCCCGGCTTCGGGAAAACCAAAAGCGGATAATCCGTCGGCGGAAAACCCGTCACTACTAAATAATGATATTACTAAGGATACTTCGTATCGTGCAGGCACGAGCGAAGATATATCTAAGTGGGGAAAGAATGACTTCATCAAGAGAACTGCAAGTCTGATAAAAGAGAGGCTGGAAATCGAGGACAATTACAAACTTGCAGCTGCGCTAATAGGAGATTCAGATCGACAGATCGACTGGTATTTCCCCATGTGGCTTGTAGAATATTTCACCGAAGCAATAAACAGGGCAGATGATAAGAAAAAGTACCTATTTTCGCTCCTGAAGAAACCTGAGCTATGGAAGCTATTTATGAGCTTTCTCGAGAGCGAGTCGTTCAATGGAAGGGGGTTATGAGAGATGATGATTCTCGATGTCAGGTCCGAAAGGCAAGTGCTAAAGGCTTTGATACACTACATAAATCTTAGGTGCAGGATTGACGAGATAGATCGAAGGTTTCTTTCCCAGGAATCGCAGATTATCTACGACATTATTTCAAAAAAGAGAGACAAAGATCCCACTTTCATCCTGATGGAAATGTACAACAGGGTGGAACGCTTTGATGTCGATGATGTTGAACTGGTAGATGAAAACCATGCCAACAATCTGATCGACTACTTCAATGAGACTTTAAGGAACAAGAAATTCAGGTTTCTGCTAAACCAAATCTCTCGTGCTATGGGGCAAGGCAGCATGGGAATTGAGGCTGCGACCGAAAGAATCATGTCCTTCCTTCATGAGAGCTCGTCTGGATTCAAGTACGTGGACATGAAGCAGGCAAATATGCTTCTAAAGCAGTTTCACACGGATGTCTGGGCGAACAAGAGCAAGAAGCTTCATTGGCCGTTCAGATATTTCAACACGGTGTTGAACAGTCTTAGGGGTAAGGAACTTGTGGTAATAGCAGGAGAGACAGCAACGGGAAAGACTGCCTTTATGCTGAATACTGCGGATCGCTGGGCCGCCGAGGGAAAGACTATAGGATATATCTCTCTGGAAATCGATGTAGTTGACCTTAAGAACAGAATGCACCAGAAAGATTTCGATATAAACCTCAGTGCAGAGTCGGAAAAGCTGAGCGAAGAAGGACAATTGCTACTGAACGATGCGATTGACAGGACGATGGATCAGAAGATGTTCTTCTGTGACAGCGGGGTGAGATCTGTTCACGAGATCATAGCAGGCATAAAGCTGATGAATATGCTTCATCAATTCGATGTTGTCTTCATAGATTATCTCCAGCTCATGAGCTGCCCGGGAAAGCAGTCAAAGGACGCAGAGATCGGCGAGATAATGGGGTCGCTGAAGGCTCTCGCTATGGATATCAAAGTCCCGATCATAATTGCCTCGCAACTGAACAGAGAAGTCGGCAAGAACGACAAGGGGATTCCAAAACTCTCGAATCTTCGAGAATCGGGAACGATAGAGCACAGCGCCGATGTAGTAATCCTAATCTACAGGCCAATACTGTACAACAAGAGCCAATCGTTGAACGAATATCACGCGATAGTTGCCAAACAGAGAAACGGAAAGACAGGCACTATCTACATGGACTTCAACATGACCAGACAGTTTATCGAAGGCACGGGAACATCCGCCAAATGCAAAGAAGAACTTTCCCCTAGCCTTGTATAGAAACCGGTGCCCCGCACCGGTTTTTTGTCCCCTAATTCAGTGGCTTTCCGGAAACCGGCTTCGTTTGCTTCCTCCGTACAGAGAACACCTCGCCCAAGCCTTCGCGAGATTTTTCTTGAGATTGGGATTACCTGCCGATATTCCTAGATTCAAGTAGAAGAAGATTCAAAACTCTGAAATCTGATTTCTTCATTTCTTTTGTCTCTTCGGAGAGAACTTCTTTCAAAAAAGCAATAAACAGGACCCGCAAAAGAAAATCCCGAGTTTAGTCTGGACCCTCTGAGATTCTCAGCGAATCGGCGAGTTGTCATTCAAAATGCGGTGGCACGTCAGGTTTTCCGTTCAATCTAGCCCTTCTCAAGGGCCTTTCAGAATTCGTGCTGTCAAAGTCGATTGTATTCATTATAAGAACAAGGACCCTTTCGGGCCCTTGACTTGAATGTGTAGGAGTTTATCTCTTACAGTTGTGCTGCTTTTCCAAATCCTCTGCCGAGTCCCGGTCCCTTTTCGCCAGAGGCTCCATGTCTGTAGCCTGTTCCGTCCTGGGCATTCTTCAGTTCTCTTACACCGTCATTCGGGCAGTTGTCATTTATTCCATCGCCGTCTGCATCTACGAAGTTCTCACAGGTTGTAGGATCCTGAACTCTCTGCATCGCTTTCGTTCCGTAGCCTACTGCCAATGTCATTCCACCGATCAGAAGAACCGCTATCGCAATTAACACTGTCTTTTTCATCTCTTACACCTCCATATGATTTTTGGTACATTCTCAGTCTACGGCTCATTTCTTAGAGCCCGCTTAACAGCCGCTTAGAAATTGCTTAGAGAAGAGATTTGAAGAGCCGGGTCTAGGGTTGTGATGTGTAGGGTCTGGTAAGGGCAGAAGTGATGCTGCTTCGCAGGAAGTGATGCTGGTATAAAACAGAGACGCAATGCGCCGTAAAGCATCGGCGGTCGCAATGCCGGCGAAGAACATGCCGGGACGCAAGGCTGGCTAAGATCATGCCAGGACGCAAGGCCCGCTTCGCGGGGAAAGATCCTCAAAGCCAGTCTGCTACGAAGGCCGATCTTCTTTATCTGTGATCCGATTCAGAATCATATTCTTCTTGTAGGGGCGAACGGCTGTTCGCCCGAAGGGGAAGCCCTCTCTCAGGCGCAAAGCAGAAGGCAAAAAGTGGTCGGTCTGCTAACGCAGGCCAGTCACATTAGACAAGGTTCTCCGTTGGCCGAGGACCACGAGATTAGGAGAGAGGACGAGATGAGATCCCGTACAGGAGCACTACGGGATGACAATCTTAGGTGATTCTGTAGGGGCGAACGGCCGTTCGCCCGAAGGGGAAGCCCTCTCTCAGGCGCAAGGCAGAAGGCAAAAAGTGGTCGGTCTGCTAACTCAGGCCAGTCACATTAGACAAGGTTGTCCGTTGGCCGTTCAAAGTCCTCCGAGACGAGAGCGATGACCGGGTCTAGGGTTTTGGGGTCTAGGGTCTGGCAAGAGCCTTAGGAACTGTTCTTGGAAAGAGCAATTCTTCGTTCCGACACTTCGTGTCCAGGATCTTGGGAAAATTGAGGAGGTCAGAGGACAGATGTGGGAGGTCAGAAGAGCATGAAGATCTTCATCTTGTAACCTCTAGCCTGTCATGTGTAACGTTTGTTTTTAGAGAGAGGAAAGAGGGCGAGAAGGACGAGAAGAAAGAGATCCCGTACAGGAGCCCTGAACAGAATCTCTTCAGGGCAGGCTATACGGGATGACAGACCCTTCACGTCATCCTGACAATGCTCCTGGTCAGGATCTGGGCTTTGGTCTTGGCGAAGGACGGGTCCGTGATCTGGGACGGACAACGAAGGACGGCCTTTTACAGCGATCAGCGACCAGCGTTTCCTAGCAAGCGGCTCTTTCAGCACTCAGCGGGTTTTCCGCTCTTAAGCGTACAGCGGTTCTAATGCCCGTCGAAGCCGGAACTGTCCGCGTAAGTGGACTGGCTCATCAGGATAGGTATGTTAACTGGAGGTAAATAATGGAGTCTGTCACGGATGATCGCGCGTAAACCCAGCAACTTGTTTCAGCACAGCTTGGAAAGAATCTGCCAGTTCTTTCAAAGCCTCACCCTGAGCCACGCGAAGTCCAGAACCGAGCTTCAGTAGCGAACGGCTTTCTTGCGGAGTTTTGATGGCTTTCAGGGCACATTCTGGCAAAGGCTCAGTAAGTATCCACACCCTTTTCTGTCTTCTTGGTAGCAAAACTTTGGGATGAATTTCGATTGGAGGCTTCGGTATTGGGTCCGGTTTTCTGCCCAGCTTTCTTCATTTTTGTGGACAAGCTCCTCGGGATGGGTCTATAATGATGATTGTGAGGTGTGAGCGTGAAGAGAACTATTAGACTGAAGATGATCACGATTTTTATTTTTCTCTTCGTGGTACTCGGGACTATAGCTATCTGGTCGATCACGAATTTCACCAGATTGAGTTCTGCCATCGAAGCTATTATGGAGGCAAATTATCAGAGCGTTGTCTCTGCTCAGAGCATGACATTGGCGCTGGAGAGGCAGGACAGTGCCGAACTTGCAAGCATGTTTTCGCCTGAGGATTCGACGGCCGATATTTTTGTCTACAATCAGAATGAATTCTTGAAGGCTCTTTCCAGAGCCGAGGATAATATAACAGAGCCTGAAGAGCCGGCGATACTGAGCTCCATAGGCGAACTGTATGTGGACTATGTAAATAGATACTATGTGCTCTCAGACATCAGGAGAGAGAGCACTATGGAAGAGGCCAGTTCATACTACTACAACAACATCCTCCCTCTATTTGAAGAGGTTAAGCAGCTTACGCGCGATTTACTCACCGTGAACCAGGAAGCGATGCTGGCGAAGCGAAACAGGGCACTTGAAGTTGCCCGGAACGCTTCCTTTTCCACTGCTATTATTTCTTCGGTAGCGATTCTTCTTGGAGTGCTCTTTTCGATGTATCTGATCGTCAAGATTGTGCGACCCATCACCCTTCTAATAGAGAAAATCAAGCTTATTGCTCAGGGCGACTATAAACAGCAGCTGCCCGGTAAGGGAAACGACGAGATTGCGGAGCTTTCAAGAGAGTTCAATGCGATGGCGGCCAGGCTGAATTCATATGAAGAGATGAACGTGCAGAAGCTAATGGAAGAGAAGCAGAAGGCCGAGGGCATAGTTGACAGCATCGGAGATGTTGTTCTGGTGACCGACAGCGAGAATAGACTTATCGTTCTGAACAGGGCCGCCGAAAAGATTTTCGATATCCGGAAGGATGAGGTTCTTAGAAATCACTTCCTGGAGATAATCAAGAACGAAGAGATATTCGAGCAGGTAAAGAAGACCCTTGGCGGGGAAAAGAACGAAGAGAAGAACTACGTCGATGTGAACCTTGAGAAGGAAGGGGAGAAGAAATACTTCAGGGTGAAATCCAAACCCATTAAGAACGAGCAGAGGGAGATAATAGGTGTTGTGACTCTCATGCAGGACATCACGAAGCTCAAGGAAGTCGATTCTATGAAATCGGAGTTTGTTTCTACCGTTTCCCATGAATTCAGAACTCCGTTGACTTCTATGGGCATGGCCGTCAATCTGATGCTCGACGGCACTGTGGGCGACATAAGCGAGGAACAGAGAGAATTGCTTAAAGCTTTGAAGGAGGACCAGGAGAGACTGAACTCTCTGGTAAGCGACCTTCTTGACCTCTCGAGGATCGAGTCCGGAAAGATCCAGATGGATATCCAGCCCAACTCTCTTGATGAGATCGTCGAAAATGCTTTGAGACCGTTTCCTATTCAGCTTAAGGAAAGCGGCGTCAAGCTGAACATAGACGTCAATGAAGATCTACCGAAGGTGAAGGCGGACTTCAACAAGATATCCTGGGTGATAACGAACCTGGTAGGAAATGCCCTGAGATATGTTCCAAAAGACGGAACCGGAAAGATCGATATTTCTGCGAGAAAGACTATGAACAAGATTCTTGTCTCCGTATCGGATAATGGTACAGGCATCCCCGAAGACATGCATGAGAAGATATTCGAGAAGTTTGTAAGGGCCAACGACAACCAGGGCGGAACGGGACTGGGCCTTGCAATCAGTCGAGAAATCCTGCTTGCTCACGGGGGCGAAATTTGGGTAAGCAGCAAACTGGGCATGGGCAGCACCTTTTACTTCACCCTGTATTTCTCGGGTTAGAGGTGAACGAGTGAAGATTCTTATAGTTGAAGATGAAAAGAATATTGTTCTCTCGCTGAAGCTTATGCTGGAGAAAATGGGGCACGATGTGGTTTGCACTCGAAGCGGCGTCGAGGCGCTCGAGATTTCTAGGAAGATTTCGCCCGATCTCGTGTTGCTGGACATAGTTCTGCCCGGTATGGACGGGTTTCTCGTCTGTCAGGCGATGAGGAAGGAATCAGATACTTCGAAGACACCAATAATCTTCATTAGTGCTCTGTCCAGAGAAGAAGACATAAAGAAAGCCTTCAATGCCGGGGCCAACGAATACATCGTAAAACCCTTTACCCCGGAAAAGATTCGGGAGACTGTCGAGAAATGGCTTTGAGGAGGTAATGATCATGAAGAAGATACTTATTGTCGACGATGCTCAGAACATAAGAATAACTCTAAAGAGGTGTCTTTCAAGCGAGGACAACGAGCTTGACGTGGCGATGAACGGAGAAGAGGCCTTCGCAAAAATCATGGAGAACGATTACGATCTGGTCTTCCTGGATCTCCAGCTGCCAGCGATGAGCGGAATCGAGGTTCTCAGGAAGCTCAGGTATGAAGGCAACCACGTGAACGTCGTGATTATCACGGCTTACGGTACAGTCGAAAACGCAGTGGAAGCGATGAAACTCGGAGCGATAGATTTCGTTCAGAAACCATTTTCCCCCGGAGAGATCAGGAGAGTGGTATCGGCCGTATGGGCGAGGAATTCGATCTCTGAAAGTCAGCTCAAGAGTTTCGAGGATTTTCTTGAGTTTTCAAAGCAGAAGATAATGGAGGGAGATTACGAAAAGGCCGAAAGTTCTCTCGGCAAGGCGTTGACGCTGAATCCTAACGACGCCGAGGCCAATTATTACCAGGGACTGCTGTTTGAGAGCAAGGGAGAGATAGAAAAGGCGAAGGAGAGCTATCGGAAGGTCCTGAAGTTGCAGCCGTCTTACAGTCAAGCAGAAGAGAATCTAAAGCATCTTCTCAGCGGTGGCAGCGAAATACGAAGAGATGAAGAAGAATAAGACCTCGAAGTATATAATAATCGTCGGCTGCGGCGGACTGGGATCAAGCATCGCCGGCCAGCTTTCTGCGGCCGGAAACAATGTTGTCGTTGTGGACAGGGATCGAGAGGCTTTCAAGAAGCTTCCCCCGGAGTTCAGCGGTTTCACGATAATGACGGAAGTCATTGGGAAGAGTGCCCTCGTGGACTCAAAGATAGAACAGGCTCATATCCTCATCGCGTCAACCGACGATGATAACACGAATATCATGATTGCACAGATTGCCAAGATGATTTATCACGTTCCAAAAGTGATTGCGAGGGTCTTCGAACCCTCAAGGATGAGAGTCTATGAAGATCTGGATATCGAAACAATCTCCCCGACAGTTCTTGCAGCATCCGTAGTAAGCGACAGCATTCTGAATGAGGGAGATGTTGAGAGTTGAAGATAATCGTCGTAGGCGGGGGGATGAAAGCCTATTTCCTTGCCAAAAACCTGATTTCCATGGGCTATTCCGTCACCATGATCAACAAGGACAAGGAAGACGCCTTGCAGCTTGCGAAGATTGACAGGGCGACCGTTGTTCACGGTGATGCGACGCTGCCGGAGATACTCGAAGACGCCGGAGCCCATACGGCAAATGTGGTTGTGGCGCTTACTTCAAGCGATCCCGACAATCTTGTGATTTGCCAGACTGCGGCGCGTCTTTTCGGCGTGAGGAAGACCGTGGCGATAGTGAACGATCCGGGCAATGTTGAGGTCTTCAAGACTCTGGGCATAGATTATGTGGTTTCCACGGTAAGGACTATCTCTTCGCTCATTCAGCAAAGCGTGGGGAATGAGACGATAATGAATCTGACCCCTGTTGAAGAGGGAAAGGTCATGATACTGGAGGTTGACGTGAATACCGAAGACCCGATTTCGGGAAAACAGCTCAATCTCTTCGAGATGCCTCACGAAGCAATTATCGGGTGCATAATCAGGGAAGGCAAGCCCATAATACCGCGCGGCGATACGACGGTCTCTCCGGGAGACAGGCTGATAATTCTGTCTCTGCCACAGGTTCAGTCGGCTACTCTGAGCGCTATAAAGAGAAAGGTAGATTGAGTTTGAAATATGTTCGGCTGCTGAAAGAGCGATACAGTCTCATAATGAACTATACCGGAGTGATGATGATAGGATGTTCAGTTGTCCTTGCGCTCCCGGTCTTGTTGCTGATCTTCTACCCTTCCGAAGTAGAGTATGCGGACGCATTTCTAATTCCTGCAGCCATTGCGGCGCTTACGGGTCTTCTTCTCAGGAGGTTTTTCAAGGGTGGAGAAGAAGCTGCGCTAAGTCTTCACGAAGGCGGAATCATCATCGTTCTGGCATGGTTCGCCTCGATCGTTTTCTCCTCGCTTCCATTCATGATCGCCGGTTTGCTTGGGTTCTCTGAAGCATTCTTTGAATCGGTCAGCGGCTGGACCACCACGGGTCTGTCGATGATGGATGTGAGTTCAACTCCTCATCTCTTCCTTTTTTGGAGAAGTCTAATGCAGTTTGTAGGCGGAGCCGGAATTGCCGTCGTGATGCTTTCGGCGATCATAGGTCCGCTGGGACCGGGTCTCTACAATGCTGAAGGAAGGTCCGATCTCCTTCTGCCCAACGTGAGAAGATCGACCAGGCTCATAGTCACAATATACTTCGGCTATACCGCACTGGGGACGGTCTTGTACGCGATCTGCGGCATGGGACTCTTCGATTCCGTAAATCACGCCATGTCGGCGCTTTCGACGGGGGGGTTCTCTACAAGAGTCGGAAGCATAGGCGAATACAACAGCCTTCCGATAGAGGCCGTTACGATTGCTTTGATGATACTTGGGACGGTGAATTTCGCTGCCTCATATCTCTTCTTGAGAGGAAGGTTCAAGCAGTTCTTCAAGATCAGTGAATTGCGTTTTGGCGCTCTCCTGCTGTTGATAAGCATTCCTCTCGTGTCCATCTTCTCTCTCTCGCAAGTGTACGGATCGTTGCCCAAGGCATTCAGAGTAGGACTCTTCGAGCTTACGTCGGCCCTCTCGACAACGGGATTCTCAATAACTAGTTACGCGTCCTGGGGCAGCCTTGCACTCTTCATGCTGATAATTTTCATGATTGTCGGAGGCGGGACAGGGTCGACTGCCGGCGGAGCAAAGCAGTACAGAATAATGCTGTTGGCAAAATCGGTATTGTGGAACATTCGAAGGTACAGTAAGCCGGGTAACTACACCAGCCGATACTACGTTTACAGGCCTGACGGAAAGTTTTATCTCACAAAGAACCATTTCATCGAAACCGCAAATTATGTCTCGTTATACATTATGACCTTTCTGATAGGAGTGGTAATCATCACTGCCAGCGGATATTCGCTTAAGGATGCCATGTTTGAATTCGCCTCCAGTCTGGGCACAGTAGGGCTCTCCGTAGGCGTCACCTCTCCCGATGCTCCCCTCGTGGTAACTTGGACTCAGATCGTCGGCATGATCCTCGGTAGGCTGGAGTTCTTCGTTATCTTCTACTCAATGGCAAGGGTTATCAGAGATGCAAAACAAATTTTTAAGAACTGACAGTCCTCTTCCCATTCCTTATTTCCCCTTTCCAGCACTCCGTTTCTTGCATTGCGTTGCGTTCGATCTTGTGAATACGTTCACTGTGGAGAGCGGATCATGAATCCTTCGATGTTTCTGTTAGCTTTTTGACTTTGTTTTTGGGAAAATGGTATTTTGCAATAATTTAATGGAGTCGAGGAGGTGTCAATATGGCCGATAATGATCTCAATCTCCTGCTGGATCAGATTGTTCAGCTGGCGTCTCCAATAAGAGTACTGCTGTTTGGTTCGCGCGCCAGGGGTGAGGGTTCAGTCACGAGCGATTATGATCTCCTGGTTATTGTGAAGGATGGGGAAGGCCGCAGGAGCACGGCACAGATGCTGTATAGAGAAATCAAAGGTGTGAAGACTCCTTTCGACATCATAGTAGCTACCGAGAGCGATATCGCAGACTACGCAGACAACCCGTTCATGGTTTTCAAGAGCGCCTTGAAGGAAGGGTCCATAATCTGGGACGGTCAATGAAGGGCGGCTCTTAACACCATTCAGCGAGAATAGGTTTCATTCATTCAAGATCTTTGACAATTCATTCTTCAGCTCTGGAAGACTTTTCTGAACAGTCTTCCAGACGATCTCGAGATCCGTTTCAAGGTAGTCGTGAATGAGCACATCGCGCATTCCGGCGATTTCCTTCCAGGGAATGTTTGGATGCATTGCTCGAAATGAAAGCGGTATTTTCTTGACAGTTTCACCAATTAGCAGTAAGGCGTACAAAACTGAGTAGTTGATTGATCTTTTATGCTCGAATTCGTCAAAAGACACTCCCTGGAGAAACCCCTCGATCTCTCCTATGAGCCTTAGTATCTCTTCAATATGTTTCTCAGCGTTATCTGGTCTCATGATATGTATTTGACCTCGCATAAGACCCGATCTTCATAGTCTTTTCTTAGTGCTTTGCGAGTTACCAGATCAACACGCTTTTCAAGCAACATTGCGAGATCGTTCTTAAGCCTTATGAACTCGAAGAGATCGGGAGTCTGTTCGAAATCGACAAGAATGTCCACGTCACTGCTTTGGGTGTACGAGTTTCTCGCGTAGGAACCAAAGACTCCTATGGTTTTCACCTTGTACTCCTCTTTCAGCTCTGATAGCTTCCCGGAGAGCTTCGAAAGAATATCTTCCAGAGTATTCATACTGTTCCTCCACAATTAGCATTGTTCTAGGCTAATTATAGCATCGGCGGTCGAATTGCCCGCTTCGCGGGGAAACAA
>NZ_JFHM01000026.1:0-46845 GCF_003664935.1 Mesotoga sp. H07pep.5.4 | reverse complement strand
GCGGTCGAATTGCCCGCTTCGCGGGGAAACAAAGGATCGGGTTAGAAAGATCGGGTTACGAAGAACGGGTTAATAGGAGCGGGTGAAAGGGAAGAGCGCAGATAATAATCAATTGCTGACGCAGGCGAGGCCGACTTTGTCGGGAAGTGATGCTGGTATAAAACAGAGACGCAATGCGCCGTATAGCATCGGCGGTCGCAATGCCGGCGAAGAACATGCTGGGACGCAAGGCTGGCGAAGACTATGCCAGGTCGCAATGCCCGCTGCGCGAAGAAGAATAAAACATTAGACGAAATGCCGCCTGCGGCGGGACGCAAGGCACTGAAGAGCATCAGTGGACGCAGGGCTGGCTAAGATCATGCCAGGACGCAAGGCCCGCTTCGCGGGGAAAGATCCTCAAAGCCAGTCTGCTGACGCAGGCCAGTCACCTTCGGTGGCCAGTCAGGCTGCGCCTGGCCAGTCTCGCCTTCGGCGACGCAAGTTCCGACTGCGTCGGGCAGATAAGATCCCGTACAGGAACACTACGGGATGACAATCTTAGGTGATTCTGTAGGGGCGAACGGCTGTTCGCCCGAAGGGGAAGCCCTCTCTCAGGCGCAAAGCAGAAGGCAAAAAGTGGTCCGTCTGCTAACTCAGGCCAGTCAAATTAGACAAGGTTCTCCGTTGGCCGTTCACCGTCCAAAGATCGGCGCGATCGCTGGAAGAGCAAGGGCATTAAGAACAGGTCATCTGTCAATGGTCCACCGTCCTACGAGAAGAGCGTATGAACCGGGTCTAGGGTTTTGGGGTCCAGGGTCTGGCAAGAGCCTTAGGAACTGTTCTTGGAAAAAGCAATTCTTCGTTCCGACACTTCGTGTCCAGGTTCTTGGGAAAATTGAGGAGGTCAGAGGACAGATGTGGGAGGTCAGAAGAGCATGAAGATCTTCATCTTGTAACCTCTAACCTGTCATGTGTAACGTTTGTTTTTAG
Organism: Mesotoga sp. H07pep.5.4; assembly: GCF_003664935.1. Taxonomy (NCBI): domain Bacteria; kingdom Thermotogati; phylum Thermotogota; class Thermotogae; order Kosmotogales; family Kosmotogaceae; genus Mesotoga; species Mesotoga sp. H07pep.5.4. The sequence continues at coordinate 45,876 of NZ_JFHM01000026.1, read as the reverse complement.
AGAGAGGAAAGAGGGCGAGAAGGACGAGAAGAAAGAGATCCCGTACAGGAGCACTACGGGATGTCACGCGAAAAATAGGACAGACCTTAGAAACTGGTCAGTCCCTATTTTTCGCTCTCGCTTTCTCATGAGCGAAGCGAACTCTCGAATGCGTTCTTTCTCGTGCCTTGGCTAAGAAGAATATGAGGAGAAAGGATGACACGGAGGAGATGAGGTCCAGTTTGATCGCTCGAGCGGGGGTTGAAGTGCAGCACTTAAAAATGAAGAATCTCCCTTTCGGGAGATTCTTACCTGTTTCGGAGCAAATGGAACGGTTTTAGAAAGTGGCAGCCCCACGGGGAATCGAACCCCGACCTTCGGACTGAGAATCCGGTGGACTAGCCGTTATCCTATGGGGCCGAACAGAAATAATATTATCATGGTCTCCCGCTTTTGTAAACACCCCTGCTTAAGAGATATAATCATTTCGAGGAGGTGTTTCGGTGTTTATCAGACGGTGGTTTTCTCTAGACGCTAAAGCGAACGTTGTTATATGTCACGGGATAGGAGAGCACAGCGGGAGATACGACGGCTTTGCTTCTTATCTTAATAGGAGAGGCTTCGGTGTGTTCGCTACAGACTTTGCCGGGCACGGCATGCAGGCAGGAACGAGAGGCTTCATCAAGTCGTTCGGCGACTTCACTTCCGCTGTGAAGCAGCTTGCGGACGGTGTGAAAAAGGTTCAGCCCGATCTTCCAGTCTTTCTTTTCGGCCACAGCATGGGCGGGCTTATCGCCGCTAGGGTCGTTGAGGAGTATCCGAACACATTCAAAGCGGTTGCTCTCAGTGCGCCGCATCTGTTTTCTGCAAAGGATTCTGTAAGGAATCTGCTCCCTCTGATTTCCGTTATCAGACGAATTGCGCCCAAGACCACTTTCAGCAGTTCGTCTCGATTCACTCCTTCAGATCTTTCTCACAATGAAAGGGCCGTTAAGCGATACATCGAAGATCCGTATGTCCACGACCGGGTGTCGCCGAATCTCTTCTTCGGTCTTGAAGAGAGTATCGAGAAAGCGATGGCTAATGCTGGAAAGATCAAGGTCCCTGTCTTGATCGTCTACGGTTCGGCAGACAGGGTTGTCGATCCTGTCGGTGCTCAGGAGCTTTACGAGAAAATAGAAACCGAAAAGAAAATACTCGAGATACCTGGCGGAAAGCACGAAATGTTTGCCGACGACGAGAGGAAGTCTCAATTCTTCGGGGCGATCTCGACGTTCTTCTCAGAGCATGTCTGAGTGGATCTCAAGCCAGCGTCTTGAGACTTTTTCATCATGTCTGATCTGTTCTATCAGTTTGTCGACGGATTCGAATTTTAGCTCCGGCCTGATGAATTCGAGGACTTCCAGCTCGAGCTTTCTCTCGTATAGGTTTCCGGAATAGTTGAAGAAGTAGACTTCGTATTTGACTTCCTCCGATGTGTTTATTGTCGGTCTGAAACCCACATTCAGCAGACCAAAGTAATCTCTTGAATCTATTCGGGATCTGACAATGTAGACTCCTGATTTCGGCGTTACGAGTCTCTCGTCGCCCCTGTATATGTTTGCGGTCGGGAAGCCGATCTTCGACCCCAGCTGTTTGTCTTTGTAGACGATTCCCCTTATAGCGTAATTCTTTCCGAGGAGAGAGTTGGCCAGGGCGATATCGCCTTTGGCGAGAGCCTCTCTTATCCAGCTCGAGCTTATTCTTCTGTTGTCGTGCATTGCATCGGGGACTATCTCCACCCTGAAATCCCTCTCTTCCGAGAGCTTCTTCAGGAGGGCCACATTTCCTTTTGCGCCGTTTCCGAAGGTGAAATCGCTTCCGACGACAACGACTCTCACACCCTGCTTTATCAGGTTTGAAATGTAGTCTTCAGGCTCGAGATATCTTATCTCCGACATGTTGGCCGTCATTACCTTTTCGATGCCAGATGACAGAATCAGCTCGAGACGGTGCGTGACCGGGTAGATAATTCCGGGAAAATTCGGGAAATAGTATCCCCAGGGATAGACAATCGAAATCGCGACACTCTGCAGACCGAGATCTTCGGCAAGATCCACAGTCCTTTGCATGATTGCCCTGTGACCGAGATGGACGCCATCGAAGTTGCCAATGCAAGCTGCATACATATCAGGCACCGAGAACCTTCACGAGTTTTGCCACTCTCTCGACAGAACCCCTCCTAAGTAGGGTTTTCACGAATGAGGAGGTGCGTTCGGATCTAGCTATCGCAATAAGGCGCTCGTCGCTTCCAACAATGCGTATTATCTCATCCTTGGCAAATTTGCCCAGGATACCGGCAACTCCGCCAGCGTAGATCTGTCGGCCAAGCAGCACGTTGATGGTCTCGGAATCGCTGAGGAGCAGGCCGGGAAGGAAATCAACCGCTTCTTCAAGCGGAATGATTGAGATCTGGGAGACATCGTCTATCTGAAAAGCGCTGTCGACTGAAAACCTTCCTTGCGAGGTCCGGCGGAGGTTTGTAGTAGTCGCTCCACAGCCGAGCTTATAGCCTATGTCCATCGCCAGCGACCTTATGTAGGTTCCCTTTGAGACTCTTGCAGTAAAGGTAACCCTTTCCCTTGAATAGCTTATATCCGTCATCGAATAGATTCTTACCGCCCTTGGCGGAAGGTTGATGATCTTTCCCTCCCGTGCAAGCTTGTAAAGTCTTTCTCCGTTGTACTTCTTGGCGGAGTATGCGGGAGGCACCTGCAGATACTCCCCTTCAAAGGACTTCAAGACAGAAACAATCTCATCCTCGGAAAGCGCGGGAACTTCTCTCTCTTCAACCGTCTTTCCCGTATTGTCAAATGTGTCCGTTATTCGCCCCAGTTCGAGCTCTGCCCTGTATGTCTTGTCCATGTCGAGAAAGTACTCAAGCACTCTCGTCCCTTTTTTCACGCCGGCTATGAGGAGCCCACTGGCAAAGGGGTCGAGCGTTCCCGCATGGCCTATCTTCTTTGTATTCAGTTTTCTTCGAAGAAGGTTGACAACATCGTGAGAAGTCACGCCGACTGGCTTGTCAACAAGTACGATTCCGTCATTCATTTTCCGTGTCGTTCTTCTCCTTTTCGATCTGCTCGAGTAGTTTGGCCACTCTCAAGCTTGCCTCAATTCCTGTGTCTTCCTTAAAACGAATCTCGGGGGCCTTGAAAAGCCTAATGTTCTTTGCAATGGCAGTTCTAAAGAACCCCTTGTCTTCGTTCAGTTTCTCAACGAGCTTCTTCTTCTTGTCATCGGGGCCCATTAGACTCACGTACACGGTTGCGAACCGTTTGTCTTTGGTTAGCTCGACCCTGACAATGGAAGCCATGCCCAGTGAGTCTTTTTCGCTGGTGTAAGATGATAGAGCTACCGTGAGAACCTTCAATATCTCTGACTCCAACATCTCTCTTCTGTAAGTGCTTGCCATAGCTCTCACCTCCTGGATAATTATAACCTACAAAGCGCGTTCGGGAAGTTGTACGATGAAAATGAACGTAACGCCGCCTGCGGCGGGACGCAATGCACTGAAGAGCATCAGTGGACGCAAGGCCCGCTTCGCGGGGAAACAAAGCATCGGGTTAGAAAGATCGGGTTACGAAGAACGGGTTAATAGGAGCGGGTGAAAGGGAAGAGCGCAGATAATAATCATTTGCTGACGCAGGCGAGGCCGACTTCGTCGAGAAGTGATTCTGCTGCGCAGGAAGTGATGCCCGGAGGAACGTCCGGGGAAGTGATGCTCGCTGCACGAGTAAGAATAAAACATTAGACGCAATGCCGCCTGCGGCGGGACGCAATGCACTGAAGAGCATCAGTGGACGCAGGGCTGGCTAAGATCATGCCAGGACGCAAGGCCCGCTTCGCGGGGAAAGATCCTTAAAGCCAGTCTGCTACGCAGGCCAGTCACCTTCGGTGGCCAGGCAGGCTGCGCCTGGCCAGTCTCGCCTTCGGCGACGCAAGTTCCGACTGCGTCGGGCAGATGAGATCCCGTACAGGAACACTACGGGATGACAATCTTAGGTGATTCTGTAGGGGCGAACGGCTGTTCGCCCGAAGGGGAAGCCCTCTCACAGGCGCAAAGCAGAAGGCAAAAAGTGGTCGGTCTGCTAACGCAGGCCAGTCACGTTAGACAAGGTTGTCCGTCCAAAGATCCGCTGGTCGCTTGCCAGGAGACGCTGAACGCTTGGAAGAGCAAGGACATTAAGAACAAAGTCAACCGTCAACGGTCCACCGTCCTCTGGGAAGAACGGTTCTTTGTTCCGACGCTACGCGTCCAGGTTGTTCGTTCTTGGATCCCGGATCAAGTCCGGGATGACAGTGTTACGTGATTGCGAGAACGGCACTTACAGTCATGCTGAAAGAAGCCGTCCTTGGTCCTTCAAGAGCAAGGATCCGTCCTTAGAAGAGCAGTTGCAAGTAGTCCGTTCCAAATTGCGAACAAAAGAACCGCTGTGCGCTTAAGAGAAAAAACCCGCTGGTCGCTGAGCGAAAGAATTCGTCATCTGAACTTGATTCGGCACTCGATGCTGTCTTGTTGAATGGAGTATGTAAATAAGATTGTGTAAACCCTCTAGAATGGAAGAGAAGAATGGAGGGAAAAGAAGATGAAATTTGACAGAGAAAAGATCAAGTCGTTAATCGAGAGCAATGGATTTGAAGATGTCGGAGATGTTCAAGAGGCAATGAAAGATTTGTTTGGTGACATTATCAAAGAAATGCTTGAAGGAGAACTGGAAGAAGAGCTCGGATATTCTAAGCATGACTACAAGAACAAAGAGACTGAGAATTCCAGGAATGGACATAGCAAGAAGACAGTTAGAAGCGATTACGGAGAAATAGAACTTGAGATACCAAGAGACAGAAAAGGTGAATTTGAACCGGTTGTTGTGAAGAAACACCAGAGGGACATTTCTGGGATAGAGGATCAGGTAATCTCCATGTATGCCAGGGGAATGACAGTAAGAGATATTCAGAGTCATATAGAGAACATCTACGGTTCTAAATTATCTTCAGAAAGCATAAGCAGGATAACGGACAAGATACTGCCGCTGGTCTCCGAATGGAGAAACAGGCCATTAGAATCTGCGTACGCAATAGTCTACATGGATGCGGTATTCTTCAGGGTTGTTGAAAGCAACCAGGTAAGGAAGAAAGCACTCTATATAGCTTTAGGAGTATCCCTGAATGGCTACAAAGACATTCTAGGCATGTGGATAAGTGAAACAGAAGGAGCAAGCTACTGGTTAAGCATTCTAAACGAATTGAAGAATCGTGGGGTTGAAGACGTGGCAATCTTTTCAGTGGATGCATTAAGTGGAATGGAAGAAGCCATAGAGGCTGTATATCCATTCTCTGAGGTTCAGAAGTGCATAGTTCACCAGATAAGGAACACCATGAGATATGTTACCTGGAGGGATCGTAAACCTCTTGCACGCGATCTAAAGACAGTTTATCAGGCGCCTACAAGAGAGGCGGGATGGAATGCATTACTTGCACTCGAAGAGAAATGGGGGAACAAATACCTCTTGTCAATAAAAAGCTGGAAGGATAACTGGGAAACTCTATCAACCTTCTTTCAATATCCAGAGGAACTGAGAAGACTGGTTTATACAACTAATCCCATTGAATCAGTTAATAGACAACTCAGAAAGGTGACGAAGAACAAAGGAGTCTTTCCAACAGATACTTCTCTCTTAAAGATGGCTTATCTAGCAATAATAAATATAACAAAGAAATGGACAGTAAGAACTCTTGATTGGTCCAGGATACTTACTCAACTTGTGATAAAGTATGAAAGATTAGCTAAGTATATAAGCTGATTCTTAAACCCATTACAAAAAAGGGGTTTACACAAAAAAAGAGACAGAACCGTTGAATGCCAAAAACGAGCTTACCTCATCGCCCTTTAGAAAAAGGTCTTCTTTCTTATTGTTGCAACTTGGATCTTGGAACTTGAAACCATTCTTTTCGGAGAACGGAGAACCATTCAACGTCCAACCAGTTCCTTTGCTATTTCCTACCACCAACCTCCGACCCGCAACGACGCGGTTTTACAACTCACAACTCACAACTTAGAACTTGCAACTGATCCTTTGCTCTTCCAACCTCTGACCACTGACCTCTAACCTCTAACCTCGTTTCTCCCTTCTATGGGGCCGTCCTTTATATGGAGATCGAGCTGGCTGAAAGGAATCTCTATGCCGTTTTCGTCGAATCTGGATTTTATGATCTTTGCCAGTTCGGTGCTTGAGTCTATGAAGTTTGCCTTCTCTACCCAGAACCTGACGACGAAGTCTATGGAAGACGCGCCGTATCCGGTGAACTGTATCATCGGTTTGTGGCTGTCATCGACATAAAGCTTCTCGTAAGAATTAACTGCCTCTTCTAGGATCTTCATGACTTTGTTCAGGTCGCTCGAATAGGAAACCCCGACGTTGAGATCGTTTCGTCTTATGTTGTCGGGCCAGAAGTGAATAATCGTTGCTGCCCAGACGTTTTTGCTGGGGATCGTGACTAGCTTTCCGTCCCATGTCTTTATGAGCACGTGATTGAGTTTGATCTCCTGGACTCCTCCGGATATCCCTCCGATGTCAACTGCCTCGCCCTCGTAGATTAGCTTGTTTATCATTATTAGTATCCCGCAGATCAGGTTTTCCAGAGGCTCCTTGACAGCGAGACCGACAATGATACCGGATACTCCGAGACCGGCGAGAACGGGAGCCAGATTCTTGAAGAGAACCGAGATAATTATGAAGGCCGCCAGAGCATAGAAGGCGAGGTTGAACAGCGTTCTCATTGTCTTCCGATATTGAATGGAGACAACGGATGTCTTCTCAGTGAATTTAATGAATGCTTTGTAGAAGATGCCCGAAAGCCATTTTGCAACCAGAAGGATTGCGATGCTGATCCCGATTCTAATCGCCCATTCGATTATTGTTTGGATTACATCATTCATGATTTTCCCTCCTTCTTCCTATATAACAATTCTTACATAGATCCCTGGAAAACCCAACCCCGATGAGGCTGGTGGCTTTTCTGGATCAATAGAAGAGCTGAAATGGAGTTTGAAAGATCTACTGTTTGAGCTTTCCGTCAAGATGATCTTCAAGTTTTGAGAAACCTATACCTCTGGAGAATGGACAGACTCTTATGCAAATACCGCAGTCCGTCCCGTTTCTTCTCCAGTAGGAGTAGCAGAGCTCGTGGTCAACCTTCCATCTTGGCGTATCGTTGGCTTTTTGTCCCTCGCAGCCGGGAATTGCGGAAACCGGACACTCGCGGGAACAGATTCCGCAGTCGCTGCAGAATCGCTCGAGATTCTTTTCCAGTGGTGGGGTACATTTCAAGGGCATTTCAGTGGTCACAAGTCCCAGCTTCATTCTTGGTCCTAGACTGGAGGAGATAAGAAGGCCATGCCTTCCTATTAACCCAAGTCCGGCGGCGGCACCGACTATCGGTAGAACTGCGAGATAGTTTCCGTCCATATGATTTCTGGCGGAGTAACCCAGCCCCCTAATGAAGTACGAGATAGTCAGTCCGATCATGGCTGCCTTCAAGTATTTCCTGGAGCTTTCGACCATTGCCGGCATGGCCGGTGCAGCATCTATCATTTCGCCGTCCAACTCGACAGCGAAGACTATTCCGAAGGGAAGCCGTAAGCTTATTTCATCCCCATAATTCTCTCTATGTCTTCCCCTGTGGCTATAATAAAACTCGGGTTTCATCTTCGTTATGGCCACGAGTTCCGCGCCGCTGTCAATAGCGATGCGTTTGATTGTCTCGGTAGCGGTTGTTATATCTACGTGAAGCTTCTCACTAGATGGTTTTCCATCACACAGGCTTCGTAGACTGGCAACAAGGGAGAAATTCGAACTCACCTCTGAAGCATCTAGAGGATCGTAAGAAGGAGAATTTCTGTCGCAGAGATCGGGTCTTTCGCGAAGCTCGTCATCTATCTCCTTCAACTCGGGATGTCTAGAGTAGTAGTCGCAGTACTCAGGAGTACCGGCTTCATAATTCATCCGAGCAAAAATCGTGTCGCGCTCATCGTATCTGTGCATTCTCTTCACCACCGATTTGCAATATGTTTTTCAATTATACAATCAGTCCCTTTGCACTCCTCGACTGCCCTATAATTGAGTATAGAGGTGAAGAAGGGAGAGAATCTTCATTACGGATTAGCGTCCCGGCGCTGCAGTTTCTCTGCTGAACAACTTTCGGTGTGAGACTGCTAACTGCGGCCGTTTCCGATTCAACGATGCTATACTGTTTTTGTGGAAACGGCTTTTTCCGAGAAGAATCTTCGGAATTCCGATCATTATTTGGAAATCGGCAGAATGGATTTCTTTATACCGATCCTCGTAGTTCTCCCCTGTAAGGGCAAATCATCTGACTTCTTCTTAAGAGGACAACCGAGTATCACATCTTCATTGGGGTAACTGGAAGAGCATCGACTTGTTCCCTCTGTTTCAGATGAACTCTCGAGGCGTCTGCGAAGGACGAAACTACAAGTAACGATATCAGGATGGTGGTGAAATGAAGGATAGGAAAAGGGAATTTGATGCAATAGTCATTGGTTCCGGCCAGGGAGGTACTCCCCTCGCGCTCTCCCTTGCAGATGAGGGATGGAGGGTTGCCCTTGTCGAGAGGAAGGCAGTTGGAGGAACGTGTGTAAATGAAGGATGTACGCCAACGAAGACCATGATAGCAAGTGCAAGAGTGGCGCATCTTGTCCAGCGATCAGAGGAATACGGAGTTGTTGCGGGAGAATCTTCAGTCGATATTCAGAAGGTTATTCAGCGAAAGAGACAAGTTGTTGAGAGCTTCAGAGAAGGCAGCAGGAAAAGGATTATTGATTCTCCTAACCTTTCTCTGATTGAAGGCAGCGCAAGTTTTGTCGGTGACAGAGGGCTTGAAGTAAGGCTTAAGGAAGGGGAGACCGAGCTAATTGAGGCAAGGACAATTGTGATCAATACAGGAACGAGCCCGGCAACTCCAAAAATACCTGGTCTTGAACGAGTTGAAGCACACGACTCTACGTCGATAATGGAACTCGACGAACTTCCGGAGCACTTGATAGTCCTTGGTGGTGGGTACGTGGGTCTTGAATTCGGTCAGATGTTCAGGCGTTTTGGAAGCAGGGTAACGATAATTCAGAGGGATAAGCAGTTGCTTTCACTTGAAGATGAGGACATTGCGACGTTGGTTCTGGAGATTCTCAGAGGTGAAGGCATAGATGTTCTACTGGAATCAGAACCGATAGAAATCGATAGTTGTGAAGGCAACAGGAATAGTGTAAGGTTACGTTTTTCGGATAAGGAAAAGCCGGTAGTCGGAAGTCACTTGTTACTGGCGACCGGAAGGGTACCCAACACTCCTGATCTTAATCTCGAAAGGGCAGGAGTTAAGGTTGACGGTAGAGGTTTTATTGAGGTCAACAGTAAGCTGGAGACCACAACCAAGAATGTATATGCCATCGGAGATGTCAAGGGCGGGCCCGCCTTCACCCACATTTCATACGACGATTTCAGGGTAATGAAAGAGAATCTCGTAAACGGGAGGGGTTTGACGATACAAGAGAGGTTTGTTCCATACGTGGTGTTCATAGATCCCCAACTTGGCAGGATAGGTCTTACTGAGAAACAAGCTGTTAGTCAAGGACGTCAATTCCGTGTGGCGACTCTCCCCTTTGATAGAGTGGCTCGGGCGATCGAAACGAATGAGACGCGTGGAATGATGAAGGCTCTTGTAGATTCGAAGACAGACCGGATTATTGGAGCAGCGATTCTGGGAGTGGAGGGTGGCGAGATCATGTCTGCAATTCAGATTGCAATGATGGGTAATCTTCCCTATACTTCGCTGAGAGATGGTATTTTCGCACACCCGACGTTTGCAGAGTCTCTTAACAATCTTTTCATGGGACTGGATACATAGCGGAAGAAAACGTCATTACTTCATTTTCTATACTGCATTTTAGCTGCAAGGAGAAACTAGAAGTCTTCCTAAGGCAGCAGCGCTTAGTAAAACTATCTCCTCACCGGGAGGAAAATCCTTCGCTTCCCCGCAATTCGCATTCTACCCCTTCTTAGTATTTTTTTGGACAGTCATGGTATTTCGAAAAGAATCTATCCTTGGAGAGAAAAATTCTTATTGGCTCTTTTTCAAGAATGCAAGAAAGGCGATCTCTAAAGACCTTATAAACAAAGTCTGAATCTCAGGATTGAAGCTATTTTCAAATCGTTATCGATTCTGATCTGAGTATTGTGGACCTACATACTCGCCGAAGCATTGAAAATCAAGTGTGATAGTGTACAATTAAATGGAGTATAATTATCGGCAATACAAATGATGGAGGTTGTTTATTGTGAAGAGATTGATTCTAATTGGATTATTGTTCATAGCAATTTCAGGTTTTGCACTGAAGGGGCCGATTACGGTGGCATCGAAGATAGACACGGAAGGTGCGCTCCTGGGCCAGATGATTGTAACTGTCCTCGAGAAGAATGGATTCGAGGTTGTAGACAAGACTGAATTCGGTACGACGAGCGTCATTCGAAAGGCGATCACTGCCGGAGAGATAGATATCTACCCTGAGTACACGGGCAACGGAGGGTTCTTCTTCGATGACACCGATCCCACGGTATGGAAGAACGCGAAATCCGGATATGAGACGGTGAAGACCCTCGATCTTGAAAGGAACGGACTCGTGTGGCTTACCCCCGCCCCGGCAAACAACACCTGGGCTCTGGCTATCCGAAAGGATATTTCCGACGGTGAAGGAATCAAGACTCTCGAGGACCTTGCGAATTATGTGAACGGTGGGGGCTTCATTAAACTTGCCGCTTCGGAAGAGTTTCTTACGAGGCCCGATGCGATGCCCGCCTTTCAGGAGGCATATGGCTTCGAGCTTTCCAACGATCAGCTTCTGGCCTTCTCCGGAGGAAACACCGCTCAGACGATCAGAGCCGCAGCGCAAAGCATAGACGGGGTAAATCTGGCTATGGCCTACGGTACTGATGGTGCCCTCTCGGCTCTGAGGCTGGTCGTCCTTGAAGATACCAAAGGCGTGCAGCCAGTATATGAGCCTGCCCCGATAGTGAGAAAGGAGATCTTCGAGATGTACCCCGAGATCGGAGAACTGCTAAAGCCGGTCTTCGAATCTCTCGATCTGGAGACGCTTCAGTCCTTGAACGCTTCGATAGCGATTGAGGGCCTGGACGCGGGTGACGTAGCCGAACAGTATCTCAAGTCGAAGTCTTTGATAGATTAAAGCCTATGGCTTCCTTTGCGCGACGAAAAGATATGATGGCCATTCTTGGAGTGGCCATCATGTTGTTTTCTATACTGCTTCCAGGTTTTCTTTCGGTGAAGGAGACGAGAATTTCCGCAGCTTTGCCGGTCAGCCTGGCCGGGGTTTCCGTAATTGGCCTCGTGGTTCTTCTGGCGTTCTCTGGTGTCACCATCTTGCTTTCTTTCAGCGGATACTACTTCTTGATGGGCCTTGCAGGTGGGCTCGCCCCGGTATATGGTTTCTTCCTTGCCGGTAGCAGCGCGGTTCAAATCGCCTCGGAAACGGGGCCGTTTGCCAGAGTCTCCCCTTCCACCGGGTTGTGGATTCTCCTTCTGGCCGGTTATGTGGTCGTCTTTGCGGCAAGAAGGAAACTGAAGGATAAGAGAATACTGTCGTCACTGCTCGTTCTGATCCCAATCGCTTCGTTCGCAGTTCTTCTCGGCTCCGGTCATCTCAGGGAGCTAGCGATCATGAAGGAGTACGCAAACAGGAGCGACAGGTTTCTCGAAGAGACTGTACGGCATCTTCTGATCGCCGGCGGAGCCGTAGTGGCTGGGGTGATAATCGGAGTGCCCCTTGGAGTGGCGGCCAACAGCTCGCCAAAGGTCGAGAAACCGGTCTTTGGTGTGGTGAATTTCATACAGACGATTCCGAGCATAGCGCTTTTCGGGCTTCTCATAGCGCCGCTGTCGTATCTCTCTCGGAGTCTTCCCTTCCTGAGGGAGCTCGGGATAACGGGAGTCGGCTGGGCGCCAGCTATGATAGCCCTCGTTCTCTATTCACTCCTTCCTATCGTTAGAAATACTTACTCGAGTCTGAAAGTCATTCCGGCCGATACGGTTGAGGCCGCCAGGGCCATGGGGATGAGCAGGTTGCAGGTCCTTGGAAAGGTGGAGATTCCGATCTCGCTGCCGGTAGTTCTTGCAGGAGTAAGAACGGCGGCCGTCCAGGCGGTGGGCAATACGACGATGGCCGCGCTCATTGGAGCCGGGGGTCTTGGGGTCTTCGTTTTTCAGGGTCTTGGCCAGGCCGCCATGGATCTCGTACTTCTCGGAGCGTTGCCGATCGTGGCGCTCGCCCTGATAGTCGATTCTCTTATGCAATTGTTGATAGCTATTCTGACGCCCAGAGGGCTCGTTTCGGAGGTGGCCGATGATTAGATTCGAGAATGTCACGAAGGAATACGATGAAGAGACCGTAGCTGTGAGAGATATAACATTCGAAATACCCTCGAGAGAGCTCACCGTTCTCATTGGGCCGTCTGGGTGCGGTAAGACGACGACTCTCAAGATGATAAACAGAATCGTTAAACCTAGCGGCGGCAAGATCCTCATCGATGGAGAAGATGTGAAGGAAATGGATGTCATGAGTCTAAGAAGAGGGATAGGCTACGTCATCCAGAACGTAGGTCTCTTTCCACATATGTCCGTGAAGGATAACATCGCGACCGTTCCCAAACTGCTGAAATGGGAAAAATCGAAGATAGAGAGAAGGGTAAGCGAATTGCTCGAATTAGTCGGCCTGGAGCCGAAGTCCTACGCAAACAAGCTCCCAAAAGAGCTTTCGGGAGGGGAAGCCCAGAGAGTGGGCGTCGCGAGAGCGCTTGCGGCCGACCCACCGATAATCCTTATGGATGAACCTTTCGGGGCGGTCGATCCCCTAACGAGGGTGAGACTGCAGGACGAGTTCGCCAGGATTCAAGAGGAGCTTCATAAGACGATAGTCTTCGTAACTCACGATATAGACGAGGCGATAAGGCTTGCCGACAGGATTGCGGTCATGAGGGCGGGAAGGATACTTCAGTTCGATACCCCCGAAGAGATTCTGGCAAGACCTAAAGAGAAGTTCGTTCACGATTTCATGGGGTCAGACAGGGCCCTAAAGAGGCTCTCCAGAATACCGGTCACGAAATACATAGAAAAGTGCGAGACGATAGACGTCGACGGCAACTGGGACCAGCTTGGTATGACAAAAGAGGAGTTCATCTGGGCGTTGGATGAAGAGAGGAGACTTGTCGGTTGGGTGGATGTCTCGCATTCAAACAGGGAGCTGCCCATCAGGGAGGCATTGACTGAAATGCTCGAGGAGGAGGTTTTGAGCCCCGACAGCACTGTCAAAGAGGCGCTTTCTAGGATGCTTGAGAGCGGTACAGTGGCACTCCCCGTCGTGGAGAAATCGGGACGCTTTCTCGGTCAGATAAGCCTAGCGAAGATTCAGGAGTTGACGAGAAGTGACAGGGAAGAATAGCAGACTTTCGTCATGGATCTTTCTGGGGATCTTTCTGCTGGCGTTCATTCTCCTCATTTCCAACATGGCTTTATGGGAGAGCTTTCTAGGCTGGCTCTTTCCGGAAGAGAGGGAGGTCCTCCACCCGAGAGGAACCCTGCTTGAACTCGTGGCAGAACATATGTGGATGGTCCTTGTCTCGAGCGGACTTGCCACGATTATCGGCATATCGATTGGGGTATTGGTCACGCGGCCGATGGGGAGACAGTGTCTGCCGCTTGTGTCAAACCTGAGCTCTCTTGGCCAGACCTTTCCGCCCGTCGCCGTGCTGGCTCTCGCCGTTCCCCTACTCGGCTTTGGATTCAAGCCGACAGTGGCCGCTCTGCTTCTCTACGGACTTCTGCCTATAGTGAGGAACACGATTGCCGGCATCGAGAACATTCCTCCCGATGTTCGCGAAGCCGCATACGGTATGGGGATGTCTTCATGGCAGGCGCTGTTCAAAGTGGAACTCCCACTTGCGCTGAAGGTCATAATGTCGGGAATAAGGATATCCGTGGTGATAAACATCGGCACAGCGACTGTCGGTGCAACGATAGGGGCAGGAGGGTTGGGATCGCCCATCATCGCAGGACTCGTTGCGGAGAATCCCGCCTTTGTGCTCGAGGGGGCTATTCCGGCGGCTCTTCTCGCCTTTTCGGTAGACGCATTTCTGGGGAATGTAGAGAAGACTATATCGTCGGGATGACTGCGGACCTGTCGTTAACTAATGATAATCTATTTGCCGGTCTTCGTCGTTGTTTATAGTGGCGGATTTCTCTCCGGCAGACGGGTGCGGAACAGCCATCTTGCCGCTTACGAAAAGTTCGCCCAGAGCCCTCACATCTCTTCCCGTAGGATTCTGGAAGACCCGGAGACCGAAGTGTGGCAGTGCGGCGAAGACGTGATCGAAGATGTCCGACTGCAAAGCTTCGTAGTTCACCCAGGAAGTATCGCTGCTGAAGGCGTATATTTCCAGAGGAAGCCCGGTGTCGGTTGGCTGAAGCTGCCTTACCATGATTATCATGTTCTTGTTCGTTCCCGGGAGATTTCTCAGATATGCCATGAGATAGGCCCTGAAGGTTCCAATGTTGGTCATTCTCCTGCCGTTGACGGGTTCGGTCACATCTACATTGTTTTTCTTGTTGAATTCCTCTATCTCTTTCTTTTTGCTTTCCAGATAGGGTCTGAGGATCTCGATCCTGTAAAGCCTTTCGTAAAGCTCGTCGTCGAGAAAGCGAATCGACGAGGTGTCAATGAAGACCGATCTCTTTATCCTTCTTCCTCCGGCCTGAAACATTCCCTTCCAGTTCTTGAAGGATTCCGAGATTATCGCGTAGGAGGGGATGGTGGTGATCGTTTTGTCCCAGTTCTGGATCCTGATTGTGGTAAGCGTTATGTCTATAACGTCTCCGTCGGCCTGAAATTTCGGAACTTCTATCCAGTCGCCTATGCTGACGAGATTGTTCTTTGAGATCTGTATGCTTGCAACGAGTCCTAGAAGCGAGTCGCGGAAGACTACCAGCAGAACTGCCGTCATCGCTCCGATCCCGCTAAGGATTCCCCATGGAGAGATTCCAGTCAGCACTGATACCGCAATAACCCCGGCCACAATGTAGACCATGATCTTCACTACGGTAATATAGCTCTTTATCGGTTTGTCCTTAGAAGTTTCAAGGGACTGATAGGCGCTCGTCAAGACGTCCAGGAAGGAGTCTATCACGACGGCGACGATGAATATTAGATACGTGGCGACCAGTTTGTAGATCAAGTCCTCTATCGCGGGGAATGCCCGGGCGAAGAGAGCGATAACTATTGCCGGTATCATCAGTGCTATCTTGTAGAGAAGTCTGTGCTTGATTAAATAATCGTCCCACTTGAACGCGGACCTTCTCACAATGATTTCTATGGGCTTGATCAGCAGCTTCTCGAAGAGGAATTTCGAGAGAAAGGCCACGACTACCATTATTATTCCGACAACTATATTGGCAAGTACCAAGTCGAAAGTCTCGCTGAGTCCGAGCGCCGAAAACCAACCGGCAAAGATGTCTATCACCTGATCGCCTCCAGAGACAATGATAACATCACTGGATCGACACAGCTACTTTTACGGCGTTCTGGGTAAGTCTGACTCTTGATAATTGCGGGAGCCTTCCCCCAAAGATTAGTCGGTACAGAGGGTTACAGAGATCGCCACAATGTCGTAAAATAGTGTATTGGAGGTGAGTGAGTTGAAATGTCCCGAATGCTACTCTAGTGATAACAGGGCGACGCCGCTTAAGAATCCCGAAGACTGCCTGTCGAACCATGTTCAATACATCTGTTCCACTTGTGGCAGGGCGATTTGCATGGAGGGCGATGAAAGAGAAAGACACGGTCCCTTATCCTCCTTCGGTTCTTTCAATGACGCAATGCTTTACCTCCGGGCAGCCGAGGCATTATTCAACGGGCCTTGCGGCATCTACGAATTGACTGACGGTGCGAAAGTCTTCTATAAGATCTTCAAGGATAAAGACGGACTGATGAACTACCTGCTGGAGAATCCGGAGAAGAGGTGTCCTTTGGGAGAAGCGCTTCACGAAACAGAGGAATTCAGGCCGGTGGTTGAAGGTCAGATCCGGAGGCTGGACAAGGGAGAGGTCGAAGAGTATCTGAGAGAGAAAGAAGTAGTTGATGACTAGCTTCGAGTCAATCTTTCTTCTCGTTGTCTATGGAATCGCTTTCTTTGAACTCTTTTTGCTGTCCCTAAACTACGGAAATGCGAAACTCTCGAAGGTCTCACTTCCGGATAACCTTCGAGACGTCTTCAGCGATGATCTCATAGAAAAGTCTGTGGAATATACGAGGGCCAAGGGTCTTCTTGTTATCGTCTCGTCTGCCGTCAGCCTTTTGGCGCTCAGCATAGGAATCTTCTGGGGATTCGGTGTAATCGAATCTCTTTCGATGGAGCTGGCCGAAGGTTTTGCGTTGCGCGGCCTCGTCTTTTTCGCGTTGATTGCCGCAATTTTCTTCTTTATCTCTCTACCCTTTTCGATATACTCGACTTTCATCCTGGAGAATAGATATGGATTCAACCGAACAACACCGAAAACATTCGTCTCGGACAAGATAAAAGGGGTCCTTCTTGCGGCCGCGATCGGCCTCCCGCTCGTATATCTTGCCCTCCTTGCGATTGATTCCTTCAAATACTGGTGGGTCTATCTGCTTGTAGGCGTCGTTGGATTCGAGATACTTACACAGCTTGTATTCCCGACAGTGATCCTGCCGTTATTCTACAAACTGAAGCCGCTTGAAGATGAGAACCTTGCAAAAAGGATAAGGGAAATTGCGGACAGGGCCGGATTCGAAGTCAAGTCGATCCTCGTCATGGACGCCTCGAGGAAGACGGGCCACACAAACGCCTTTTTCACGGGTATAGGCAGGGCAAAGAGAATTGTTCTGTACGACAGCCTCCTCGAAAAGCACAGTTCAGAGGAGATAGAGGCGATCTTCGCTCATGAGGCCGGCCACTTCAAGCGTAAACACATTTTCAAGGGGATGCTCATATCTAACGCGGTCGCAGTCTTCGCAGTGGTTCTTCTGCGGATGATAGTCGAAAGCGATACCGTCGCCGGTATTTTCGGTATCTCAGAGAAGTACGCGATTCTGCTCTATGCTGGGATCTTTTTGTCTTCGATCTTCACTGTGCTGGACTGGATAGACTCGTTTATAAGCAGAAAGTGGGAATTCGAGGCCGACAGTTATTCGGCGCAGATTATTGGCGATCCCCAACCGATGATAAGAGCCCTGAAGAACCTATCCGTATCTAATCTATTTAACCTCAGCCCGCATCCTTCGTATGCAGCACTATATTACTCGCATCCGCCTTCGTGGGAGCGAATTGAAAAACTCAACGGAATAGTCTCTAATATAGATGAAAGAAAGAGTAGGGGGTGAGAACTTGAAACTGAAGTTCATTAACGGTATTACGCCCGTGAACAGGCTTGAATGGATCGAAGAGTACCTGGATCTTCCATTCGAACTCTTCTGTAAGCACGACGAGTTGACCGGCTTCATCACGAGCGGAAACAAGATCAGAAAGCTCGAGTATCTTCTGAAAGACGCTCTGGAAAAGAAGGCGGACACCGTTTTCACCTGCGGGGGAATTCAGTCGAACCACTGCAGGGCGACGGCGATTGCGGCGAGATCGCTTGGGATGCAGCCGGTTCTCTTTCTCAGAGGGAGACCGATGGAGATTCCTCAGGGAAACGTCCTTCTAGATACCATGGTGGGCAGCGACATCTATTATGTGACCAAGGAGGAGTATTCGAGAATAGACGAGATCTTCGCCAGGAAGAAGGAAGAGTACGAGAATAAGGGAAGGAAGGTCTACCTTATCCCGGAGGGCGGTTCAAACGCGCTGGGAGCGAGAGGATACGTAGACGCCACAAAAGAGCTCTCAGGGCAGATAAATCTCGACGGAGTTGAAGCCGTCTTCACTGCAGTAGGCAGCGCCGGGACCTATGCGGGAATTCTGGCGGGTCTCAGGACGCTTGGCTACAACACCGGAGTCATAGGAATAAACGTCACGAAGGATCCTTCTTCACTCTTTGTGGAAAAGACAAAGAGACTGATCGGTGAGATGAAGGAGTACGAAATAGACGTATCGATAGACGACGGTGAGATCGAGATAGTCGACGACTTCTCGGGCCCCGCCTATGCTGTGCCTTCGGAAGAGGATATAGAGCTTATAAAGAGCCTTGCCAGGGAGAGAGCCTTCTTCCTTGATCCCGTCTATACGGCGAAGGCATTCAGGGGAATGCTTCAGATCTCAAAGGAGAGGTTCGCCGGGAAGAGAGTTGTTTTCATTCATACTGGTGGACTGTTCAAGCTGTTTGACAATCCGGCCACTTATGTAAAGTAAAGCCCTGCATCGCAGGGCTTTATATTTTATTCAGATCGTTCAGTCTTTCAAGAAACTTGTCGACGTTCTCCCTGAATTTCTTTATCTTGACCTCCGCTGTTTTCAGGTATTCGAGGCCGGCCCTCGTGATCTTGTAGTTCTTCTTTGCCGGGCCGGTGTCTTCTGTGTCCCATTCCGAATTTATTAGCCCCATCTCTTCTAGACTACCCAACACACGGTAGAGGCTTCCCATTTGACCGACACCGAAGATCGGAATCTCGAAATCGTTGATTCTAGAAGAAAGCTCATAACCGTGCGCGGGCTTTTCGGCGATGAGAAGAAGCAGATACAGCTCGATCCAGGATCTGCCCACCCCCATTCTTCTTCCCCTCATATTTCTCATGCCGTACTCCATGTCATTAATTAGTGATTGTGGAACTTTCCGTGGTCTTCGGGCTCGTATTCAACACTGGAAAGCTCACCTTCGATGTAAGTTCTTACGAGCTCTTCTAAAGTCCCACTGGCTCCTGTAATGGCATGCACGCCAAGAGTCTCGAAGAACTGCCTCGCCCGGCCACCCATGCCTCTCGTTATGATCACATCGGCGCCTTTGCTCTTCACGTAACCAGGGATCTCACCTGGTTCGTGCTGCTCAAAGGGATTTACCTCGATTTCGTGTGAAACGATTTCGTTATCTTCCACATCTACAAAGGCAAAAAAAGGCGAACGACCGAAATGCTCCGAAATATGTGACTGGAGCCCTTTGTTATCAATTGTTGGAATAGCTATCTTCACAAACCAACCTCCTTACATATATTCGACTACCATATATTATAGCATCTGAATTGGACTGGATTCTGACATCATAGACGATCTAGGTTCAACTCTTATTTTGGGGAGGCACGAAACAGCAGCCCTCCGTTTGAGCAATTGTGAGAGAATCTTCATGGAGGAGGTGCGGCATGAAAAAGAAGCTTGTTCTTTTGATAATTGCGGCATTGTGTGTTACCGCGATTGCGAATGGTTTGCTGGTAATAACTTTGAAAGACGGATCAATCTACGAATTCTATCTCGATGAAATCGAGAGTGTGGTATACGTTGCAGATGACGAATTGCCCCTTGAATCTAAGTACATGAGCCTTGAGAAACTCGTTTTCGTTCCAGGTGAAGAGATCAATCTCTATTTCTTTGGAACTTCGGGACTCGGGTCTTACGCCTGGATCGGAATCGTTCCTTCGGATATTATACATGGAAGCGAGTCGGAAAACGACCTGCACGACATTCAGTATGCCTACGTCGGTGGCATGACAGACGGTTTGATAGTGTTCACCGCTCCATGGGATGCTGGATATTACGACTTCAGGTTGAATGATTCCGAGAGCGGCGGCGTCGAGATCGACTTCCTGACCTTCGAGGTCAGAGAGTAGCCTGCAGAGCCAATTTTAATTATCTGAAAGTTGCCCTGGGCGTCGTTCTGCTCTTGAAAGGTTATCCCAACTGTGATAAAATCTTCGAGTACGGGGCATAGCGCAGTTGGAAGCGTGTCTGCATGGGGCGCAGAAGGTCGCTGGTTCAAGTCCAGTTGCCCCGACCAAGAACCCTCGATTCGTTCGGGGGTTTTTTTGCATTAGAACGGGTTATACTTAACATGGTCTTCTAAAGAAAGACCCGGCTAAGAAGTCTTTCCGGAAAGACGGTCGACAAGAGCTTCGCTGTTAATTGACCAGAGTTTCGAGCAATCTACAACGGCAGGCGGTCTGTCTGTCTCTACATAAAGGGGGTAGTCATGGATTCAATAAAGTCGGTAATCAAGAATGTACCGGATTACGAATACTTCAAAACGGTCGAAGAGCTTAACGAATCGAGCAGGAAACTCGCGGAACAATACCCCGATCTTGCCAGATTCTACAAGATAGGTGAATCGATGGCAGGAGATCCGATCTATTGTCTAAAGATCGGCAACGGTTCCAGGGTGATACTTATGTACGGCTTTCCCCATCCTAACGAACCGATAGGAAGCATGATGCTCGACTATCTTTCTCGACAGCTCGTCGAAAACGAGGCCTTCAGAAATTCCTTCAAGGACGTGAGCTGGTACATAGTCAAGGTAGCCGACAACGATGGGGCGAAATTAAACGAGGGCTGGTTCAGAGGGCCCTACACTCCCCTGAACTACGCGCTGAATTTCTACAGACCTGCGAGTTTTCAGCAGGTTGAATGGACCTTCCCAATAAAGTACAAAACTCTCGACAACAATGATCCGATTCCCGAGACGAGAGCATTGATGAACATTATCGAAGAGGTCAAGCCGATCTTTATATATAGCCTTCACAATGCCGGTTTTGGCGGTGTATACAACTACATATCCGACGATGCTCCGATTCTGTATCCGATATTCGAGAAGGCCTATGAAGACCAGGATATCCCGGCGGCGCTTGGCGAACCGGAGATGCCATATGCACTAAAATTCGCCGAGGCCGTCTACAAGATGCCGACTATGAGAGATACATACGATTACTACGCAGCCAATACCGACAGGGATCCTGCAGAGATAATCGGAAAGGCAGGTACCTGCAGCTATGAGTACGGAAAACAGTTCAACGAAAAGGTATTTGAACTGGTATGTGAAGTCCCGTATTATTACAATCCAAAGATTGAAGATCTTTCCGAAACGGAGTCCATCAGGAGGGATCTTATTCTGGCCAATATCGAAGACACCAAGCAAGAGGACCAGAAGATAAGGGAGATCTACTTCCCGTTGAAAGACAGGCTAATAGTAGATACTCCGCTCCGGACAGCTCTCGACGACTTTCTAGAATCCTCCGAGAAGCACCTTCCCGTTCAGGAGAACTGGGCAAAGACAGCCAAGGAGCTGGAAAAGAAAGCGACTGTGGCCGAAGCCTTCGACAACCAGCAGGTCTCCAAGACCTACAAGATGCTCCTGTGGGGAATGCTCAGAAGGATCATGCTTCTAAACTACGAGAAGACGAATGACGATGAATTCAAAGCCGCCGCAGAGAAAGCATATAAACACATGAAGGATATGAGCGACAAACTGGAGAAGGAACTCGAATACACAATAATCCCCATAAAGAAACTCGTTCAGATACAGTTGATGAGCGGACTGTACGCTGCTCTTTATGCTCTCGAAAGGAGCTAACTGTATCGAGACACCCCCCTTTTTCGGGGACAGACTCCATTTTTAACATTAGCGTAAAGTACGCTGGATTCTTGAAAGCCAAAGAAGCCGCTCTTGAAAGAATTATGCAAGTATCCGCGGTTTTCCTATGACTAATCATGTAAATCAATGCAGGAAAGTGACCTCTATACTCTGCAGATTCTCGTATTAGTGACCGGTAGACTGGTCGTCTTTCGTGACAATAGCTGCAAGGTCTTTATTGCGAAGCGTATAAGAGTGTTGTGGAGGTAAGTCCAAAAGAGGCATACGATCCATCAGCTAGTAGCAAGAGCGGCTCTTCTTATTTAACGGGAAAACGCAATCCTTTGTCATTCAGCAGGCGGGACCTGACGTCAATCCTTCTGCCGTTTCAGTATCCCCTGGATGAACTCGGCCTTGCCATTTGTATAAGCTTCTCTGGTGTCTCTGAATTGTTCGGCGAGCTCTTTCTTGAGCGCGGCATATTGTTGTAAGGCCTCTGGGTTCTCGCGCAAATAGTCCCTGAAGAAGATGTGTTCTTTCCAAAACTTGCTTCCAAAAACGACCATGTGTATATGATAATCAATCTCACTGCCGGATCTCTCAAAGTACCTTCTCTCCGGCATTGAATCCTCGTGCTCGGGTCTGTAAAGATAGCCCGTTATTTCAATGAAAGGCACGCAGGAATCGGCTTGTTCAAGTGATGATACGCCGATCATTATGTCGATTACCGGTTTTGCCTGAAGCACCGGGACGGCTGTGCTTCCTATATGTTCTATCGTCTTCTGAAACTCATTTAGTGAGGCAGAAATCCGCTCTGCTTCCTCCCTGAACAATCTAGGCCAAGCAGTACTGTATTCTTCAACTATTACCGGCTTTCCTCTCATTCAGATCACCTCTTCAGATCAATCAGCTGGAAGTGACTTACAAAACGTTATGCGTTATGATTTCTGGGAAGATCGAGTCGAGAATGCTAACCTTCTCCGGAACTTCAGAGATTCCCCAGGGGATGTTATTCCACGAGCCGGTCAGGAGCTTTCCAAGTCTCCAAAGCCTGGTTGCCGAAATCCTCCCTGTCAAAAGCGGAACTAGGTCCGAAATCGCTATCTGGAAATCCTCTGTTGCTTCAGTTATCTCTGCTTTCCCGTTTCCGACCAGGATTTTGCAGTTATTCTGGGAGAGTAGTTCGTCTTTTACCTTCAGAACAACATTTCCGCGAACGGACCTATCCATGAGCTTCGAAATCACTGGAAGCGGATGAAGGATTCTTACCATCCTTGATGAGGCATCTATCATCTTGAGCTCTTTTCCGGCCTGCCATCTCGAATGGAAGAAGAGTTCTATTGGAAAATCTGGCGGCATTCTCCTCATTTCGAAAGTTGCAATCTGGTCCCTATGATTTAGTATGAATCTCTTCAGCGCGAATAATCCTGCAAGATCGACGAAGGAGAAGCTCTCTATAAGCATCTTTCTCTCCTTCTTACTGTAGACCATCATTCCATGAGGTGAGCCATTGGCATCGATGGCTACGACTCCAAACAGCTCCTTCTTGTGGAATATCTCCTGACTGCAAGCGGCAATTTCCAGCGCCTCGGTGTAACGAGAGGTTTCCCACAGGACTTTCCGGGCCTCTTCAATCAACGTTTTCATCTCTTCATTGTTTAGTAGCTTGCCGGAAACTATTTTGAGATCGTCGTCTTCCAGTTCATCTGAAAGAAGAGAGAAATCGAAGGTCAGTTCAAGACTCTCGAAGCCAAGCCCGAACCCCAGCCTTACGTAGAAGTCATGCTTGAAAGGATCGAGCATAATAATGTTTACTCCGCTTTTCAGAGTCTCCTGTATATCCCTCAAGAGAATTGCTTTTGTTATACCCCTTCTGCGATATTCGGGCAGTGTGGCCACGGCCTCGACGTACCTGCATTCAAAAGGTTTGGTACGGATTTTCGCGAGATATTTGTAGCTTATGTATGCGGCAACTAACTTCTCTTCGTCGAATGCGCCCCAGACATATTCCCAGAGGGATGGATCTGAAAAGAAGAACTCGCTCTCTTCCGGTTCGAAGTATTCGAATGACATCAGGAAGATCTCTACGATTTTGTCTTTGTAAGAGCTGTCAATCCTTCTTATTTCCATTTCGCACCTCCAGCTGTCTTTCGCAATAATGATAACAGATCGGACTTTCTTGATCTCATTCAACCCCTGACTTATGGAGACAGCTTGATACAAAGAGTAAAAATCGGTCTTCAAGAGTCGAAAACGACATATAATAGATCGGTTCAGGCAGAATTGGAGGAAGTGGCATGGCGGACAAGGTTCTTGATTGGCTTCTAGAAGAAGAGAACCCTTCAGTCAGATATCTGACGCTGAGTTCTCTCATGGATCGATCAGAAGACGAAGCTGAAGTCATGGGCGCGAAAGAGGCAATAATGTCGATCGGTGTGGTGCCCACTCTGCTAGATCTCCAGAACGAAGACGGCTCCTGGGGTAAACCCGAAAGGTTTTACACCGATAAGTATCGTGGAACGGTCTGGAATCTCGTAATTCTTGCCGAGATGAGGGCAGATCCGAAGAATGAGCGAGTGAAGAAGGCCTGTGAATTCATCTTGAGTTGCTCTCAGGAATTCGAGCAAGGGGGTTTTTCATATACTCAAAGCGCGAAGACCAAGACGGGCCTCCCGAGCGGGGTAATCCCCTGCCTAACAGGTAACATGGTCTATTCACTAATCAGGCTAGGCTTCATTGAAGATAAAAGAGTGCAGAGAGCCATCGACTGGATCTGCTCCTATCAGCGAGCAGACGACGGTATTGAAGAGCCACCTTCCGGAAAGCTATATGAGAGATATGAAGCTTGCTGGGGACGCCACTCATGCCACTTGGGCGTTGCAAAGGCTTTGAAGGCCTTGGCGGCGATTCCCGATGACAGGCGAAGTGAGTCAGTAAGAGAGAAGATCGAGCAGTTGGTCGAGTATTTTCTTTTACACCGCATTTACAAGAAAAGCCACGATCTCGAGAAAGTAGCAAAGCCCGGTTGGCTGAGATTCGGTTTTCCCCTGATGTATCAGACGGACTTGCTGGAACTGCTGGAGATTTTTGCCGAGCTGGGAATCAAAGATCCCAGGCTCGAGGATGCAATTAGAATCGTGGCAAACAAGAGAAACAATGAAGGATTCTGGAAGATGCAGAACTCATTCAATGACAAGATGCTTGTTGCCGTTGAAGAAAAGGGAAAGCCATCCAAGTGGTTGACTCTGAGGGCGCTTAAGATCCTCAAGTTTTATGACGAGCTGTAAAGGTTCTTTGCCTTTGGCAGCGGCGCTCAGGATAATTGTGATAACTCTGCATACAGAGGAGGGTTTTTGAATTTGCTTCTCTTGTACTCAGATCTGCTTAAAGCGAGTCAATCGGAAAGCCGAAATAAATGAAACGAGTAGACAAGTGATACATACAACTTCGTACTCTTTACTCGAAATATCTTATGATTACTGGACAACAAAGTTGGAGCACAATCTAGTATCTCCCTTACTAAATAACGGTTGCAGGCCTTCAGCCGAATCCGAGATGCGTAGTCATACATAGTGGCACACTCATTTCAGAGAGAATCTCTATGAGTCCTTAAGAACAAGGGATTCGGAGACTCCGCCCGTTTGTAGAATATTGAACTATGGAATTCAGTTAACCGAAAAGCTGATGCTGGAGCATTGCTTTCTCAGTCTGAATTTAGGTATTTAACCTTCACCGGAATACTCTTCTCGGCAGACTCGAGAATCGAAAGAACTACAAGCGAGGTGTTGATGGCGTCATCCAGCTTTATGAGGAACTCCTCTCCAGTCACCAGACAGTCGATGAAATGTCGAATACTTTCATATGCAAAGCCTTTCGCCTTGCCGTGGACAAAGTGGTTTACCAGCACATCAGGATGCTTGCTCTCGTTCTGAGTGAAGTACTCGATCATCTGGTTGTTGCTTAGATCAAGGTTAACCATTCCTTTACTACCCGTGAAGTTGAATTTTATGTC
Organism: Mesotoga sp. H07pep.5.4; assembly: GCF_003664935.1. Lineage (NCBI taxonomy): Bacteria > Thermotogati > Thermotogota > Thermotogae > Kosmotogales > Kosmotogaceae > Mesotoga > Mesotoga sp. H07pep.5.4. The sequence goes on along the minus strand of NZ_JFHM01000026.1, from coordinate 20,264 downwards.
GTTCACGCAAGGATTTGTGTTGGGCGTTATCCAGCTGTTCTCCATCGATGCTATACAACCGTTTCTGAAGGTCAGAATTGTTTGATAGATGTCGGTTGTATCAAGCCCCAGATTCTTAAGGACGCCTGAAGAACTGACAGAGTAAACAGTCTCGACTTCGTCGCCGAAAAACCATCTTAATGTATCTACTGAATGGCTACCCAAGAACCATAGAATAGATGATTTACTCGACCATGGGAGCATATCTGTTGCGACCCAGAGAACGTCATTCAACCTGAAATAGGCACTGACGGGGCTGCCGAGCTCACCATCATCAATCATCTTCTTGGCCACTGCAAAGGGAGGGCTCCATCTATTGTGGAGATCGGTCATTATCCTTACGTTGTTCTCGCTCACCGCCTCAGATATCCTGATGAGGTCCTCTCTTGTTGTTGCAATTGGTTTCTCGACGAGGATATCCTTTCTGGCATTTGCGCAGTCTACCACAATCGCACCATGAGCGAAATCCGGAGTGACAATCGATACTGCGTCAAAGTCAAGCCCATCCAGCATTGTCCTATGGTCTGGAAAGACTCGTGGGATGCTGAATTCATCAGCGAACTTTTCGGCTCTCTCTACGTTCTGATCGCAAATTCCCACCAGTTCAACCTCTGGATGTTCCTTATATAGAAATGCATGAGTTCTTCCCCAAACACCTGCTCCTACAATTGCCACTTTCTTTTTCACTGGAGATACCCCCTTCACTTAGGATTAGACAAGATTTCGTTCAGCGAATCATTACTTCTATTTCGCATTCAAAAGTTCTGTCCCACGGGAGGATGAATTTCTCAATCGATATTCGATTCTCTGAAGAGGAGAAATCGAAAATGTCAAGTTTCCTCCCACGAATGAATCTATCAAGAAACTCTTCTGCTTTAGGCATGAAGAGATTGTCTCTGAAGTCTTCAAAGAGTCCCTTAGATTTGCTGACTTTGTATATGTCGCCACCTGATTCATCGACCATTCTCTCCAAAGTGTTTCTGAGAATACCCTGGTAAAGATGGTCGTCAAGAAGCCGCGAGATGTAAAACTCGGTAAAAGCCTTCCTTTCCACTTCCCAAGAGCTGGAGGTGGCGGCCAGAGAAAGAAGAGTCCCCAGACTGTTTGAAGCTGTATTCCAGGCGGAGTATCCCCAGATGTTCTTCAGATCCAGACCCAGGTAAGCATCAACAAAAGAATGACTAGAACCGTTTGCACAGAAAACGTCTAGAATGAAGACCCGCTGCTTCCGCTCACTGAGATTTTTGAGAGCTTCAATCGAATTGTCTATTTTTGTGCCAGCAACCAGAATCCCGGTTGAAGAACCGGAAGACTGTCGCATCCCAAGAAACTTCATATGAGATTCTACGTTCTTCCCAAACTCTCTGTCCTCGAAATCCATGATTTTTTCTCTTGTCTCTGGTGAGTCATAAATGACTTCGATGGGGTACTCTTGGTCTCGTCTGTAAGAAAGCATCTCCTGAATCACTTCATCTGCGCCGTTATGTATGAATATGCGGTCGTCTATGACGTAGTCTTTCGCCATATCTTCAAGAATAGCCAGTTCTCTCTCCTGAGGGCCATGCTGAAAAGTATCTTCTTGAGCTAATACTAGAATATCTGCACAACCTGCTTTAACAAGCTTCAGACACTCCTTATTCACCTCGTGATTTCTCAAGCGGAGTTCACGATATCTGCCGACAAATCCTCTGGGTAGTTCGTCTTCTACGGCCTCGGCTTCTTTGATTCTTTCATTTCCTGAGAGCCATAGATAGTTGTTGAGCATCGTCCAAAGTTCCTTAGAGCCAGCCGACGAAACGGAGACAGATGCTCTTCTGACAATTGAGGAAAGGAGAATTTCAGCATTTGGGAATCTTCTCCTCAGTTCTCTCACCGAGCTAAGTCTGTCGATAGCTGTTCTCGTGCTGATCCCATCTTCCCTTGAGGCTATTAGACCGCCATAAGAAAGCATATCGACGGAGACTATGAATCTGTCTGCCTCTCTTGAAAGCATCCATCGGGCCAGTTCCTCGCAATTTCCCGGCCTCAAATATCTTCCGAGCAGGTTCTTATCTGGCAATTCGATCTCCAGACAATTCAGATCTGCTATCTTGGAAACCAGCTGGTAGTTTGGGGGTCTATCATCCATTGGAACAACTACTGTTTTCAAAGGATCCCTCCCATTTCAACGATCTCCCTCTGTATCAGGTCGATGTTCACATCTCTGACAAGTCTTCTGTGTTTCACAGCGAGTGCCGCAGTAATACCTGCAGCCATGCCGGTTGCGGTTGCAAGAGGGCTGGTTCTGACTGCGGAAAAGGCCGTATGATCTGCACTGATTGCTCTCCCGGCAAGAATGACATTTGCTAAGCCCTTTGGGATTAGCGAACGCATTGGAATATGGTATTCGCCGGGGTAAGGAATTGAGATCGTCTTCAACTCTGCCGAACTGGGCAAATGAATATCGATCGGATATGATCCAACGGCGATACTGTCATCAAAAGGTTTTCTATCGATCAAGTCATTCGTTTTCAGAACGTAATCCCCAACGATGTGAGTAGTCTCTCTAACTCCAATGTGACAGCCTGTTTGAATCAGAAATGAGTTTTCAAATCCAGGAATCTCTTTCTTAAGAAAATTCATGAATCTCCAAACATCTATGTTTCCTTTGCTTTGAGCCTTAGTAAGTTCTTTGCTCGTGTTTGCATAACCAGGATATCTCGTTGTGTTCATAAATACCTGACCGGGATGATAGGGGATCTCGAAGAACAGAAGCCTGTCTCTTTTGAAGGATATTCCATAATCGTCAATTCTATTCATGAAGCTGAAGAAACCGGCAATTCCCAGATAGCTCAGGTCGGTATGCTCATTGATAACAAAATCATCTCTGTTTCCATTGACATAAGAAATAATCTCTTCTCGATTAACACCTCCAATTCTCATCACCAGTGTCATTGGCTGGCAGCTGGAAGGGCTACCGTCTCCAATGTTGTAATAAGCTCCTGCACGAATAGAAAGATTTCCCCCACCCGTTGAATCGATGAAAACCTCTGCATTAACTCTGTTCTTCTCGCCAGTGCTTTCAGTTGTTATTGTTGAAATAGAGTCCCCCTCTCTCGATACACTTGCGACAAGTGAGTTGAACAGAAAGTCTACGCCTTCCTCTACAAGCAGTTCAATTAGTGATGATTTCATTTTTTCGGGATCGAATGGTGTGATCGACTTCACAAAACCTATGGGATCATCTATGTGACCATAACTTCCTTGTACTGAAACGAGCCTATCGATTATCTCTTGGCCTATTCCACCTATCACCTGTCTTGCAGGTGAATGAAAGGTCATCATCGGATTTACCAAAGCAGTGGTTAGTACCCCTCCAAATGACATGTCTTTCTCCAGAAGGAGCACTCTAGCTCCAATTCTGGAGGCTGCAATGGCTGCCGATACGCCAGCTACGCCACCGCCAACAACTACAACATCGTAAACTAAATCCATCTCTTCACTTCCCACTCTATTTGATTCCGGAGCTCAAAGCTGTATCAGTGAAGTATCTTTGAAAAACGAGAAAAACAATAATGACGGGTAGAACCGAAACCGTCGTAGCGGCCATCAGAGGGCCCCAATCAGCAGTGTACCTGTTCTTGAACACTTCCAGTCCAAGCTGCAGAGTCCTCATAGATCTGTCGCTTGTAACTACAAGGGGCCAGAGAAAATCATCCCAAGCTTGAGTGAATGTAAAAATCGCAAGGGCAGACATCGCAGGCCTTCCCAGTGGAAGAAAGATCTTTCTAAAGATTCCGAGTTCGGAGGCACCATCGATCCTGGCAGCCTCCGAAAGCTCCTTTGGAAACTGCATATAGAACTGCCTCATAATGAAAACCCCGAAAACAGTCATTATGTGTGGGATAACAAGACCAGCGTAAGTGTTGAGAAGGCCGGTTCCTCCCCTTCCCAGAATATCATTCCCACCCACGAGAGGGAATGATTTCACCATCAAGAAAGTCGGAACAAGAGTCACCTGAACTGGTATCATCATAGTGCTCAATAGTGTTATGAACAAAACATTCTTCAAAGGGAAATCAAGTCTGGCAAAGGCATAGCCTGCAAGAGAGCAGAACACCAGATTAAACGCCATCGAAATCAGTGATACTATGGCGCTGTTTAGAAAATAGTTGCTGAAGCCTCTGGAGGTAAGTGCCGATTGGTAGTGTTCCAGAGTTACTGTCTTTGGAATGAATGTAGGCGGCCAGGCGAATAGCTCTGCATTCGGTTTTAGCGAGGAGATAACCATCCAGAAGAAAGGCGACCCGAATATGACTGCGGCAAGCGAGAGCAGTAATAAAGTTCGGAGCTTGTTTTTCTTCATTCTTAAGCCTCCTTCTGCTGACGTGATCTGAAACTGACAACGGACAGGATCATAATAATTATCCCTAGAACGAACGACATCGAGCTTGCGTACCCCATATCCATGTAGTCGAAGGCAGCTCTGTAAATAAGAAGGCCAACCGTAGTTGTTGACTGTAAAGGGCCTCCACCAGTCATGACATACATCTCTGTGAAGGACTGAAGAGTGCTAATCATGCCTACAATCAAAACATAAACGTGTACAGGTCTTAATAGAGGAAGAGTGATCCTGAAGAATCTTCGAACTGACGAGGCTCCATCGATCGCTGCTGCCTCATATAGATTTCTTGAAATTCCCTGAAGACCGGCTAGATAGATAAGCATATTCCAGCCTGCTCCTCTCCATATCCTCATGGCAACAATTGAATGAAGCGCAGTGCTTGGATTTCTGAGGAAATTCACAGGCGGTATGTTAAAAAGTGAAAGAAGGAAATTCAATATACCGATTTGAGGGTCATAAAGCCAGATCCAGATCATACTTGCAGCAACCATAGGAGTAATAACCGGGAGGTAGTAAATTGCCCTGAAAACTCCCATTCCCTTCAGAGCGCTGTTGACGAGCAAGGCGAGCAACAGAGAGATCAACATATTGAGAGGCAGGACTTCAATTGAGAATTGAAAAGTCACAAGAATTGCTCTCCAAAACTCCGAGTCACCAAATATCCGGAGGTAATTTTCAAGGCCAATGAACCTGGCTTCTCCGAACCCCGAGAATTTCGTTAGACTCAGAAAGAGAGAGACAAAGATAGGGACTATTTTGAAGATTAAGTTGTAAACAACCACCGGTGCAATGAAGATCAAGGCTGTTACTGTTATTCGCCTCTTGAGTTTCCCCGCACTGCTCACGCTCCACCTCTTAAAAGATAAATGGCCGGCCCATCCCTGAGGAGAAGCCGGCCTTCATCAATTACTTGAGTTTGCTTATTTCATCAGCTGCGCCGTCTAGCGCGTCTTTCGGAGTCATGACTCCCATAATTGCTCGTTCGAGATACTTAGAGATAATATCTCTTGCTTGAACCCAGAAAGGAACATTTGGATTTCCGTAGGCGTATTTCGAGCCTTCCACAAATTTCATCAAATTTGGATCATTTGCTATGTACTCAGCCTCGACACCGGACTGCCTTGGTGGCAAACTGCCAAGAGCAGTATTAATTTCTATTAGCCCTTCTTTTGATGTCAAAAAGGCAAGAGCCTTTGCAGTTGCTTCCAGATTCTTTGTGCTGTTCGAAACCATGAAGCCCGCGAAGGAGTAGAAACCGGCTCTCTCGTATCTTGCGGGTGGGAAAGAGAGGCGAATTTTGGAGTAAACGTCCGGGCTGTATTCCTTGATGGCTGCGAGAGATTCGTTATTCATGAAGCAGATTGCTGCTGTGCCCGCCGCAATAGGGGAAAGGTTTCCAATCGGTGTAAGACCGTATTCAGAAGCGACCTTGGCCTCTCGTATCAAGCCCACGTAGTATTCTAGAGCCTCTATACCCGCTTCGGAATTGAATATCGGATTGAAGTCGTTGTCGAAGAGAGTGCCGTTGTTTGCAATGAGGAAGCCTGTCCACACTTGCTGGAGATCGATTGCTGATACGGGAATATCAAGACCTGCCCTCACTAGCCTGCAGGATTCGTAGATTGTCAAAGCCTCCGCGTAAGCTCTTAGCTGTTCCCAAGTCACAGGTGGCTCATCGGGATCTAGACCGCTCTCAATGAAGAAGTCTTCCCTATATGCGAGGAGTCTGCCAGAGCCGAACACTGGAACCATGAAATTCTTGCCTCGGTAAAGACCGACACCCAGAGTACCCCCAAAATCCCCTGGATCCTCTAGCTTGTCGATGAGGCTGTCGATGCTCATTATTACACCCGTTTCTGCAAATCCTGCAATTGCGGCCTGACCATGCATGAATATGTCGGGTCCTATGCCGCCGGCAAAGGCGGTGGTCAGTTTCGTGGAAAGCTCCCCCCAGGGTATGTATTCTACAGCTAGCTCAATATCAGGGTTGGCTTTCTCAAAGGCAGGAACTAGTCGATCATCCACAGCCTCCATCAAGGCCTCGGGTGTACCTGCAAACCAAACTGTGACCTTCGTCTTACCAAGAGCCGTGAAACCTAGAGCAAGACAGATGATCATAATCAATAACCACTTCTTCATTACCACACCTCCTTGTCATTCTCTGGCAATTTTGCTGAACTCCCTGACAGTCCGTGAAAAACTTTCAATATCGGTTCCAGTTACTATCGGGCCGATTATCAGGCCCTTGAAGCCAAGACTGAGAATTCTATCTGCATCGTCAACGGTAATCCTTTTCTGGGTCGGGATAAAAGAAGGCAATCCCGAAAGTTCAAGTACTTCCAGGTATTTGAGAAGGTCTTCCAGAGAAAGGTCTTTCCCGTAGTCTTTTGGGTTGATGATCGATATTTCTACCGCATCTGCCCCCAATCTTCTGAGATGAGAGGCCATTGATCTGCAATACGTATGATTAAGAGCAAGCATCTTGCAGAGATCGTTTTTCAAAACGTAGGGCGGGGCGTAGTCGACATAGACATCAAAGAAACTCAGACCGAATTCACCCATTTCCCGTAACTCATCTTCTGACGCCATTGCCTCCGCTCCTGGAACGATTCCCATGCAGCAGCCAAGAGTGGAATGAATGCTCTTCACCGTCTCCCTAACATTGGTCCATGTAACATGAGCCTTTCCAGTTACTCGGTGCTTCACATTTATGTGAAGCTTAATTGCGTCTGCACCGTTCTCAACGGCAGCTCTTGCGTACTCGAGACTGTTTTCGGGAAGGCTGACGACCAAGAGCCTGTCTTTCGAATCCATTAAATCTCTGAAATGCACTACTTTCCCCTCCTTAAAGTTTCGCCTTCCATCAAGAAAGGTTCTACAAATACAACTCCTTTTGATTCGGAATTGCCATCCATCAATTCCCGAAGCAGGGTTACGGCGATTCTTCCAAGAAGATAGGGGTTCAGTGCGACGGTAGTTATTCTTGGTGAGATCATTTTGCAGAAATCTAGTCCTCCAAATCCAATAACGCCTATGTCTGAAGGAATAGAGACCTTCCTTTCCTGCAGGGCCTCGATCACACCTTTTGCAAGCCAATCGGTCGTGCAGAAAATGACTTCCTTCTTTCCCGGCGTTATGGAATGACTTTCGATGGCTTGTCTTCCGTCTCTCTCTTCGAAGGAGTTGCATTCAATAATTTTCACCTGGTCAAATGGAAAGCTGTTTTCGCTCAAACATTTGAAGAAGCCTTCCAGTCTGTCGGCGAATGTCGAGACGTTTCTTGGTCCTGTGATAATGGTAATTGAGGAGTAGTCATGTTTGATAATCTCATTTGCGGCGAGATAGCCACCTCTCGCATTGTCATTGTTTACAGAAGCCAAGTATTCCAGACCTGCATATTTGCCGATTAAGACTACCGGAATCTTTACCGCCGATAGGAACGTCTTTAGATCGTCAGGCATGGGGATGCCTCCAACGATCAAGCCTTCGACAAGATCGAGCGGAATAAGTGATTCATCGAAGCTCTTTCTGCTTCTGATTGACTGAACCAGGCAGTGAATATCCGATCCTCCAGCTCCTCTCAATATTCCTCGCTGGACTCCAGAGAAGAATTCGTCGCTTTCGATTGATCTGTGAGGATTGCTAACAAAGAACATGACAACCTTGCTCCCAGGCCCATTGGCTATCTCACCTGAGTATCCGAGTTTCTTTGCAATTCTCAAGACCTTCTTCTTTGTGGCTTCGCTGATTCGTCCGTCATTGCTAAGTACTCTTGATACGGTCGAAATGGATACGCCAGACGCTTCAGAGATCTCTCTTAGAGTCGCCACAGTAATTACCTCCATTGATCGAGTGGCTCATGCAAATTATGCAAAATTGGAAACTACAAGTCATTCTATCAATTGCGGGAAGAATAAACTAATTTCAAAGAATTCCTTTAGAGAACCCTTACGCCGCCTATTCCTTGTTATTTGTGATTACTGTGGATATTCTCAAAATTTCGTTGCGAGGAAGGGAAATTGGTTGGTGCAAAAGATGCAAAGCAATCGAAATGCGTCGACCAGAAGGAATTAAAGGCACCTCTCTGTATAGTGTCTCAAAACTCGGTTTTCTTTAGGTGTATGCGTCCCTGATGCTTTCTATAGCATTACAGGTTCAAATCTCCAGCGTATTCACCTAATTGACAAAGGCTACTAATAACTGTTATGACGAATGTCTACTAAATTTGTTCCCAATTGATAAAGGGCTCAGCTCAAATTCTTATGAATAGAAATGAAGTGTGCGATAATGCCAATAATGGAGTCTTGTCTTGAAGATTTGGATATCATACTTGTTGGGCGGTCCTTGTGAACAGCTTGCAATAAACCGAAGTTTCATGTGAAGATTGGTTGATCCTCTAAGATCGCGCAACAAAGGAGGGTAATTATGTGGAGTAACTATCAGAAGAGTAGAATTGTCTATCTTCGGGATCTCTTGGGGATGGGTATAGAATTTACTGGACCTGATTTTGATCGCGAGAAGCTTATGAACGAGTCTTGTTCGGACACTTTCGAGAGACTTTCGAAGCTCTTGTCCGAAGTATTTGCTCTTGACCATGAAATCGTTAAGCAGAGCGAATTCTTTGTACTTTATTACTGGAGTGTTTTTGTCTGGGACGAGACTATACCATTCGACACGAGGTTCGCTGCGGCGAAAGAGATCGTCAGTATTGGCAACAAGCTCCGACATGAGAATCTGAATAATTTGCCTGATAAGGCTTCTGCGGGTTTAGATGTTGAAGAGTCAGTCTACGAAGCAATGGGGGTAAATGAATTCAGAGGACCTGAAATGGCCCGATGGTATTTTCTTGCAGGTCTCAGCGTGCTTTCGTATTTCCTTCATCATACTGTGAAAATTGATTCGGAGATTGAAGATGCTGAACAGAAAGAACTTGAGTATGAAGCAGTGAGGCTGGCGAAATACTGTCCAAGGTTCTACTTGCAGTACGTGAATCCTTATTCCGATGTTGTGTTCGGGCTTATTGAAACTGTAGTGGCGCACTATGCCCTTGGTCTGAACAAAGATGTGGAAGTTCCTTTCCTGCAATATATTTTCGAAGATACTCCTGCCGGGTCGATGGCAGGATATGGTGCGTCTGCACTTGCACTCGTATGTCTTCTAACAAATGAGGATCAGCAAATAAGGAGGAACGCCGCCGCTGTCGCAGAAAATCTGCTTGAGTGGAGTGAAGACCAGATCAGCCCTCTGTATATCATTGTAAAGAATTCGATCGTTGACGATTCTCTTCCAATGATTCTCGGTGAAATTGCGTGTAATACAGATTTCTCCCATTCAGGAAGACCGATTCTGAATTTTCTTAGAATGCTTCTGGGAAGTAAGGAAAAGAAAGAAGTGACAGATATAGTGTGTGGATTATGCTCTGTCCTCCTTGAAAATGAGCTTCTCCCCAAGTCTAAACCCCTCGAGGATCTGATCACATTTGTTACTGAATTGAAAACCGACTCAAATACCAAGTTAGCTGTGGCTCTTGTTGCACAGAAGGCGGGCTACTCATCCAAAGCAACAGCTCTTCAAGAAATGCTTTCGAGGTCTGATCGGAAGCGTTATGATAGATTTCTTTCCGATTCGAAAGTCCCACCGGTACTCCCGATAGATCTATCGTCGAGCATGAAAATCGCTCCTCTTCTTGAAAAGGCCTATCATTCAACGAAGTATCTACACAAGATCATTCTTGAGGAAAGAGAAGCACTTCTTCCCGGCTTAACCGTTCTGCATTCGGGCGATTCTCCCACAATCGAGTACAACCTCCCACCGGGAAATTACAAATTGATGAGACTCGCCTCTATACGTGATAATTCTGAAAGGGTTGTTCGGATGGAGAACGCACTTGAGAGAGACCCATATGAATTTCAGCTCTACTCAATGCTGGCCAATAGTTACTCTGAGATAGGTTTAAACAATCAATGCCAACACACTCTGGAAGCCGGTTATTCAAGAGTGGCAAGTTTATTAGAGGAAATTGAATCGGAGTCTTACTCACTCGAGTATGATCGTATGAACAACAGGCCCCTGCTGGATCTACTAGTTGACTATGCTGACTTTCTGAGAATTAGAGTAGGCGACCAGGCGCGAGCGATAGAAATCTATGAAATGCTACTCGATATAGACCGGGAAGACAGAGTGCACGCAAAGCATGGCCTTCTTAACAGCTTATTCAGACAGAAAAACTTCATGAAATCCGAGAAGTTGCTAGAACACCATTCTAGAGAGGAAGACGTAGATTTTCTAATGGGGCGTGCGTTCATTAGCACTATAAGAAACAGAAAGCAGGATGCCAATTTGTACCTTCTTCGCGCAACAAAAATGAATCCCGGAATTGTTGAGACGCTTTTCAGAGAAATTGGGCCGGAAGAGCTCGAAGAATCAGAGGATAGAGATGAGGAGCGGGAAGCTCTGATGTATGCCCTAGACTATCGTAGGGTCTGGGAATCCAGTCCGAAGGCATACAAATGGCTTAAGTCTCGCAGGATTTCCGACTGAGCAGGGCGCACTGGCTCAGTTTGCTTGGCCGGTAAGAGCCTGTACCGGCTGGCCTTTGCTTCTCTCAAAGGGCTTGTGTGAGATTTCCATGCATGCAGCCCAGAGTCAGTGTATGGCATTTCAGTCTTTGTTTCGCTAATGTCAAACTCAACTTTGACAGCAAAAGTGAATAAATGGTAGGAATAAGTTCTGAAAGGTGCATAAGTTCGTCTTAGATACTGGAATCGTTTTTGAAATGCGGTGCCATGTGGGTTTGCTTGTCACTTTGTTATTGCTTGACTTATCGTTAGTTATAGTGATATAATATTGGTGCCATGTTTCTTAGACTGAAACACTTCAAAAACAAGGACGGTTCCACCAGGAATTACCTGCAGCTCGTAGAGAATATACGAGTGGGGAATAAGACTAGACAGAAAGTTCTGGTTAATCTGGGGAGGGTAGATGATCTTCAGAACAGTGGCCAGATAGATAGGCTTATTGAAAGTCTGAGGAACTTCTCAACGAAAGAGTGGATTAGGAAAGAAGCCCTTAATGTGAATCAAACCTATCTGTGGGGACCTGTAATTATCTTCGAGCAGTTATGGAAGGAACTGGGTATCGAAAGAGTATTGAAGAGACTGCTTGGAGATACGGATGCAGTTAGCGATTACGTTGAGGCTATATTCGCTATGGTACTTAACAGACTTGTCGAACCGAGATCGAAGAGGGGAGTAGACAAGTGGGTAGCCAAGGTTTACAGACCTGAGTTCGAGCAGTTGAGTCTTCAGCATTACTACCGTGGACTGGATTATCTCGAGAAGTTCAAGGAAGAGGTGGAGGAAGAGCTATTCAGTAATGTGAAGACTCTCTTCAACTTGAATCTCGATCTAGTCTTCTGGGATACAACGAGCACGTACTTCCAGGGAGAAGGACCCGAACTTTCAATGTATGGTCGTTCTAAGGATCACAGGTCTGATTGCAAGCAAGTGATGATAGGGGTACTAATGACGAAGGATGGTTTCCCCGTTGCTCACCAAATCTTTCCCGGAAACACAGCAGACATAGATACCTTCAGGATAGCTCTTGAGGATATACGAAGGAGATTCAACATAGACAGGGTTATAGTGGTAGCCGATAGAGGAATGATAAGCAACGGACTCATTGAGGAGATAGATAAGGCCGGGCTTTCATACATATTCGGGGTGAAGATGAGAAGAAGCAAGAGAGTTGAAGCGGTATTGAATCAGCCCGGTGATTACGAAGAAGTGGAAGAGAATCTGAAAGTAAAGGAAGTTCTGCATGAGGGGGAGAGATACGTAATCTGTTTCAATCCGTTTCAAGCAGAAAGAGACAGAATCAAGAGAGAAGAGATAGTGAAGAACCTTACGAAGAAACTTAAACAGGGGCCAAAGAGTCTTGTGGGAAACAGAGGATACAGAAGATATCTGAGTATACAGAAAACAGATGTGAAGATAGACCAGGAAAAGATGGCTTCGGAAGTCAAATATGATGGCAAATACGTTCTAAGAACGAACACAAAACTAACCAATAGAGAGGTTGCTCAATCATACAAGTTACTGTGGAAAGTAGAGAGAGCCTTCAGGGAACTGAAGAGCGGACTCGATCTTCGTCCCATATACCATTACACAGACACGAGGGTGAAGGGACACATAATGATCTGTTTCCTTGCACTGGTAATGGAGACTGCCTTATGCAGAAAGCTGAAAGAGATTGGAAGTACTTTCTCTTACGCAGAAATACTTGAAGACTTGAAAGAGATAAGGGCAGTTGAGATAACGGCAGAAAACAAACGCTTTCTTGCAAGGACTGAAACGATGGGCAATGCTTACGACGCTTTCAAAGCACTCAAGATAAGACCACCGGATCTACTCAAAGAGATTGCATAACAGACCACTGTGGTGGTACGTCTATTTTTCTTTTCATTTTTTCCCTTGTTTAGCTGTTTTCAGATTTCTTGCTGTCAAAGTTGAGTCAAAAAATGTAATCGCCAGAAATGCATCGACGTTATTGGGTAGTATTATGAGAAAGCTCTATCTTCAGTGCATTTAGATGGCCAAGTCGCTTGGTTTGAATCTCCTTCTTTCTGAGACTCGACATGGCTGAAAACTGTCGCCTCAGAAATAACTGACTCAAGGTTGCATGATTGTAAGTTAGACGCAACGGTATCACATTATAGAATTGTAGTTGTGTATTGCCTACAACCATTCCTACAAATTACCAATATTGCTCAGCCAGATCAAGCCAATTTGCTAAGACCGTTTTCGCCTTTCAAGAACAGGGCATTTTTGACTTGTCGCTGTAAGATATCTTGAAGGAGGGATAGAGTGATCCTTGGGATTTTTTTGAAGGACAGGGAAATCAGTCTTGAAGATTGTTGTTTTGATGTGAAGATCGATGGAATTGAAGCCGTATATGCAGTAATGGTTCTGGGTACCGGGCTCCCAGAGTCTGTTTTGAGGACTATATTACCTGTGCGGCTATACTTCTTAAGAGGGATGAGGAAAACATAGTAATCCTAGAGTTTGAGGACTTCTCGTCCCCCGGAAGAATAAGAGAGTTGCGGCTGATTTCGGATGAGCTGACAATATCCGTGACTCCTGAAGAGAGAGACAGACGAGATAGCTGAAGGCTTCAGGCAGTACCAGCCACCGGAGGATTTTCTCTCTTACATGAAGAGGAACATGAAGAAGAGCGAGAATCCTCTAATTGTGGGCAAGATCGAACAGTCTTCCAGTTGATGTTCGCTGGATGCGCGGAAGGTGACCTCCCCAGTCGGCATCTCTGGAGAAGTGCAGCGTTGAATCTTAAGCAAAACATTGGTGCGATGACTACTCCTGGCTTTCACTGTGAAGAGTATAGACTGCAAATCGTTGAGTTTTCGGATTCAATAAGCCACGCGGGTTGATGGATCGGATCGCTTCTTATCTCTCTGTTGAATACCAGGAGCCGTTCTTTCAAAATCTGATTACCTACCAATTGCTCTTTCATACACTCAGTTTCTCCGGTCTCAATGCAATTGCGAGAATCCAAGAATTAGAACGCTTGAATTGACACAAAAACTGATAAAATTGGTCTAATATGGAGAAATGAGGACAACATCCTCTTTGAGGCAGGTCCGTAACTAATCACTTTTGGAGGGAATTAAGTTATGAATTCATTGAAAAAGCTGGCGGTACTTCTCGTGCTCATCTCTGGAGTTTTGGTTCTTGGCGGTGGGAGCGATGCTCTTCTCATTGGCCCGCCTCTCATAGTCACTTCGTTGGGAGACGGACCGGGTTCGGTCATGCTGGAAACGGTTTGCAAAAGGAATGGAATCGAAGTTACGAGTGCGCCGACACTTAGCGCGGAGGAATTGTCGGCTATGATGGAAGTTTCTGAGACTCCGCTAACGCTCGTCATGGACGCCGGTTCCTTGGTCGATGGAGACATGTGTATTGTCTGCTCCGCAATAGCGACCGATGTAGACGACGAATTGAACAGAATTTACAAGCTGATAGAATTCGCCAAATCCAGGGGAGTTCCAATCATCGGTTTGCATGTGACCGGAGGGATCGAGTTATCCGATCGAAACTCGAATCAGGCAATAGAAGCGATCATGCCCAATTCGAATGTGATGATTCTTGTGAGTGAAGAAGAGAATGTGGGTATCCGGAAAATATCTGAGACCGAAGGGATACGACTGATTCGTGTCTCAGACCCACTCGAAATCGCTGAAGCGCTAAAGGAGATGTTCACTGCATCCGATTCATGAATGAAGTAGATATCGTGACGTGCTCTCTCTAGACTGCGCGCCTAGATCAGCTCATTCTTGTTCAAAAGGCGGGGCCGGAGTTTGAAGAGCGGGGAAAGAGCCGCTGAACGCTGTGAAGAGCCGTTCTTAGGATAAGATCAAGCGAGAAAGAGCATTGTCGAGATGTTCGCTGTTCTCACCGAGAGGACGAGGGATTTAGAAGCCAGTCTGCTGACTCAGGTCAGTTCCGCTTCGCGGGGAAACAAAGGAGCGGGTTAGGAAATTCGGGTTAACAAGACCGGGTGGAAGGAAGGAGAGCTGATAATTCTTATCTGCTGGTTCAGGCCAATCACCTTCGGTGGCAAGTCTCGCGTTTTGCGAGGCCAGTTCCGACTGTGCAGGGCAGATAGTCGCTTGGCTAGAAGACGCTGAGCGCTGCCGAAGGCGACGTTGTCCGTCAACGGTCCCCCGCCCCCCGAATAAGGGGAAAATCAACAACAACAGCTTAAATGCTCCTTTAAGGGTCATCCCGGTATGCAACTGATCGGGATCTCGAATGTAAGAGCCGCTTTCCGCTGAGCGAAAGAACCCGTCATTCTGAACTTGATTCAGAATCTCGATTCGTTTTTCACTTTTACCAAGAACGAAGAACATGATTTTTTATTCGGAGAAAGGAGAACCGGTTTCACTTTGCTCTTTCCGACCCCTAACCTCCGACCCCCAACCACGGCCCTTCACAAGCCCAGATCCCGAAACAAGTTCGGGATGACAGCGAATGGTTATTCCTAAAGGCCAGATTCCGTCATTCCGACAAAGCTCCTGTTCGGAATCTTGATGCTGCTGCTTTACGGTTTTGACCAAGAACGAAGAACAGATCCTTGCTCTGGAACGAAGAACAGGTTTTTTATTCGGAGAACGGAGAACCGCTCAGCGGTCAACCAGTTTCTTTTGCTCTTACGAACCTCCAACCACCAACCCCGGCCTTTTTTACAACTCACATCTTGGAACTTGCAACTGGTTTTTTGCTCTTTCCGACCCCCAACCACGGCCCTTCACAAGCCCAGATCCCGAAAGTAGTTCGGGATGACATTCTTTGCGTTATTCAGACATGATTCTGCCCAGAATTCGGTTCGTTAAACTATTGAAGAGGACGATCTCATCCTTGGGAAGACTGATCATTGTTGAGAGCGGGCGTGCAGCCGCACGCCCCTACATCCGTTTGGATCGAATCTATTCTCACATGCAACTCACAACTTGGAACTTGCAACTGATCCTTTGCTCTTTCCTACCACCAACCCGCTAACCCCAACCACGTTCCCCCCTCTATCGATTATTTTTATGATTTCATGAAGTCTTCCCATTCAAAGAAGATCGCAAGGAGTTCTCCGTCTAGATAGGACAGTGCCTTGTTTCTTATGTCGTCCGGAATGCCATAGTAAGCCTCGGCTATCGCTCCGGTTATTGCCGCGATTGTGTCGCTGTCTCCGCCAAGCGAAACTGCAGTACGGATGGCGTCTTCGAATGAATCCGATTCGAGGAAGCACTGTATGGCCTGTGGCACCGTTTCCTGACAGGTTTCATTGAAGGCGTATGATGAGCGAATCTCGTCGATTGTGAAATCCATTGAGTAGTAATCTCTTGAGATCCTGGCGCGAATATCACCCTTTGAGAAGCCTTGACACGCAAGGAAAACGGCAATTGTGGTTGCCTCAGCCCCCTTTATGCCTTCCGGATGGTCGTGAGTGACAGAGGTTATCGTTTTTGAGAGGCTTATCGCTTCCGATTCAGTTCGCGCAGTGAATCCCGCAGGGCCGATGCGCATAGCCGCTCCGTTGCCGAAGCTATTGTACGGCTCCGGCTTGGCGCTGAATACCCAACTTCCAAACATTCCTCCATAACCGCAGTTTGGATAATTTCGACCGATCTGCTGCATGTATTTTACTGCAAACTCTCCCAGCAGACGGTTATAGCTACTGCTCAGTCTGTAGTCTCCCTGAGATTTGTCGATGGTACTTTCAGTCTTCATAATCGCTTTGGCGACGGCAAGGCTCATCATACTGTCGTCTGTAGCAAAGCAGTCATCCGTGAATAGATCAAAGGCTTTGCTTCGGTGGTTGTTGAACTCGAATCTCGAGCCGACGATATCGCCAACAATTGCTCCCAGCAAGGCACACCTCCCATATGTTCCAGCTTTGCATCCTATGCTTCACTCCAAGTGTAACATCACGAAGTTGTGCTTATCGGGGGAAACCTCTGATGACTGCTCAGATGGATCGAGTGATCTCATAGAGGATTACCCTCATTCGTCCTTAGCGGAGTGTTCTTGTCTTCTTGTGAATTTCGATTCGCTTGATACAATCATTCTGTGAAACCCACTTGCGGGTACCGAGCAGTGAGTGTTTTCAGCAAGCTATGGTGAAAGAAGTAAATATGCAAAATGGAGAGAATATTATGGATGAGAAGACAAAAGAGGCTCTACTGATTAGAAACGAAAGGATTGTCAAAGCTGTGATCGAGAAATCGAAGCGCGTCTGTCCAGACTCGGTCGCATTGATCGGCATCTACGGCTCATTTTCCTCTGGAGACATACACGACAAGTCTGATTTGGATCTCTTCACGGTGATAAACGATTCTAAAGGATACGGAATAAGTTCATGCTTCATATTGGGAGATGTCGCCCATGATATCTACTGCACTACCTGGCAGCAGGTTGAAGACATGGCTAAGTGCTCGACACCATACATCTCCAGGTTGATGGATCTGAAGATTGTCTACTATCTTGACGACAGGTATCTCCAGAGGTTTATGGAGCTTCGTGAAGAAGCCTCGGAACGCCTGAATAGCCCCTTGAATGAGCGTAATCTCAGTAATATCCTGACCCATTTCGAGCAGGCGCAGAAGTCTCTTGCAGATTTGGTAATTAGTGAAGAGTACTGCGTGGCCAAATATGAATCGGCCGAATTGATCAACTCTATCGAAATGATCATGTATCTAATCAATAAATCATATGTGAGTCTTGGGTCCAGACACATACCTGAAGAGATCGAAAAGATGCGGGAATTGCCGATTTGCTTTCTAGACCATTACCGATTACTGATAGAGGCCGACACGCTTAGCTCGATCAAGAAGAACGCGACTTCACTGATGCGTTGCACAAAAGAGAAAATCGAAGAGATAAAGCACAGATTGAAGAATAAGAAGAGACTTGACTCGCAGGCTTTGATCGGTACATATGAGGAGATTTATTCTGACTGGAGAAACAAGATGAAGCTTGCTGCAAAGACCAATAACAAGTACATTTCTTTCATGACTGCCGCGAGTTGCCAGCGATTCTATGATGAGATGAGAGAGGAGTACGAAGGCGCATCTATCGATCTTATGAAACACTTCGATATCAACGATTTGCAGCGGTCGGCCAGGGTGTTTGACGAAGCGATGGAAGAGTACAGGTCACTGTATGACGAGAACAACATCGAGGTCAAGGAATACAAGACGATCGAGGAGTTCGAAGAAGATTATCTCGCGTAACTCCTGAAGTCTGGATAACGAGAGGCAGCATGCTTTAGATGCTAGATGAAGACGTTCGCATCAGTTACTAAGTAGGAATTGGAAAGAAGAATCTCCAGGAAGAAAGATCCGGTAGTCTATAAAATCCTTCGGTCCGAATAGATATGTTGTAGCCGCTTCACTCTGGAAGACTGTGTAGAGTCCTTCTTTGAGAACTCCGAATAGAAGCTCTTCCAAGATGCTCCTTTCATTTGCCGTTTAGAGAACTGAATGCCCTATGAGTCTGTTCAGTTTCGATGTTTCAAGTTAGGCCGCCTGGTTCTGGAGAGGGGTTTTCGCGACCCGACAAGATCTCAGCAGAGCTGTTTTAGAGCTGTTCCGTTTCATGTCTCTTTGTCGATAAAAGGGCCTTTCGGAGACTGTTGTTATAAGCAATCTGTGTTGGAACGTCAGCTATGGCCTAGTCTTACGTCCTATTCTGCTTTCTTCAATATGTGTTCTTCAGCCGCTCGTCAGGATCGTCGAAGTGTATCTGCATACGATCGAAGGATTCGGGATCGTATTCTTTTCCCAGCCAGTCGATCAGATCTTCTCGATCGGGGCGGTTCTTATTTTTCATTGCCTCAACAAGATCCCGATAACCCATTGTTCCTCCTACATCTTCAGGCGGACAGGCTCGTTCACCGGCGATACACCTTGGATACTTGACACTCAAGTCTCTACCGAGAACATCTTCGAGAAGAATATCGTGGATCCAGTTGTCGCCGAAGTCATAGAGGTAAGAGGCCTTCCGATTATTGATTGAAAGATAATCGGAAATGCGCAGTTCTCTGGAATCGTGAACTTCCTTGAAGGTGTCTTCAATCGGAAGCCCTATATAAACGAGCTCGTCACTCTTCGGATCAACGACCTGGAATTCGTGGAGATGATAGTCAGACCAGCCCATGGCATCCTGAATAGCGACGTGAAGATCCCAGAAGGTGTAGATATCCGGAACCTGTATTCTTCTCCAGATTAACGGTGTGATGTCTAGAAGAATTATCTTGAACTGATAGATCAGCTTGCATCCCTTCTTCACCTCTGCACCTCGCTTGTGTTCGGATAACCTATTATAGTGCTCTGTCCATTCAGGGGACAACATAACCGAGAAGACCGTATTGAAGAGCGAGAAGATGCTTTGAGTTTGAGACGAAGCTTCGCTTTGAAGAACAAGGTCATCGGTCAACGGTCCACCGTCCCCCGCCGAGAGGATCAAAACCAGATCCCGAAAAGAGTTCGGGATGACACTCTTTGCGTTATTCATACATGATTCTGCCCAGAATTCGATTCGTTAAACTATTGAAGAGGACGATCTCATCCTTGGGAAGACTGATCGTTGTTTACAGCGGGCGTGCAGCCGCACGCCCCTACATCCGTTTGGATCGAATCTATTCTCACATGCAACTCACAACTTGGAACTGCTCCTTTGCTCTTTCCTACCACCAACCCGCTAACCCCAACCACGGTTCTTAGAAAATCCCAGATCCTGAACAGGAGCATTTCAGGATGACTTGAAAGACTGTTATCCCGTAAGCCTGACCTGATGGGCGCCTCTTCGGTCATCCCGTAGAGCCCGCACCTAAATCCACTCACTTTGTCATCCCGTGATGTTTCTGCACGGGATCTCGCATTAGAAACCGCTGCGCGCTTAAGAGCAAAAACCCGCTGAACGCTTACGAAACCACGTTGTCCGTCAGCGGTCCACCGTCCTCCGAGAAGGCTAATTGAAGAGCGAGAAGATGCTTTGAGTTTGAGACGAAGCTTCGCTTTGAAGAACAAGGTCAACCGTCAACGGTTCACCGTCCAAGGACCCGCGCACGGGTCGCTTGCCAGGAGACGCTGATAGCTTGGAAGAGTAAGGCAACAGGAAGAAAGGTCATCGGTCAACGGTTCACCGTCCTCCGAGAAGGCTAATTGAAGAGCGAGAAGATGCTTTGAGTTTGAGACGAAGCTTCGCTTTGAAGAACAAGGTCAACCGTCAACGGTTCACCGTCCTCCGAGAAGGCCATATTTACCCCGCAAGGA
>NZ_JFHM01000003.1:0-17791 GCF_003664935.1 Mesotoga sp. H07pep.5.4 | reverse complement strand
TTTGACTCTCCTTTTTGTTTTGGTACAGAACCGTGGTCGGTGGTAGCAGGTCGGGGGTTCGCAAGAGCAAGTAAAACTGGTTGGCCGTTGAGCGGTTCTCCGTCCTCGGAGAAGAGAGCAAGAACAGAAGTGATGCGGCGAAAAGCATCGCCGGAAGTGAGGCTCGCATGCGCCAGGCAGTGATGCCCGGAGAAACGTCCGGGGAAGTGATGCTGCTTCGCAGGAGGGAAAAAGATCCAGTCTGCTGTCGCAGGCCGCATGCAGTGTGACTGGCCACCGAAGGTTACTAGCCTCTCTCTAATAAGTGCTATAATCACGATTGGGAGGGATATCCATGCCTGATAGATCCCAGGATTGGTTACGTCAAGCAAAAAGAGATCTTGAACACGCTCGAGAGTCTGCTGTTAATGGCAAACACGAATGGGCATGCTTTGCGGCACAGCAGGCTGCTGAAAAAGCCGTAAAGGCTCTCCATCTTTCTTTGGGACAGGAAGCGTGGGGACACATGGTAAGCAAACTGATTCAAGAACTCCCTGAGGGAATTGACTTGCCCGCTGAGTTATTGGATAAGGCAAGAATTCTTGACAATTCATACATACCTGCGAGATATCCAAATGGTCATCCCGAAGGCTCTCCTTTTGAGTATTTCGGAAGCAAGCAAAGTAAGGAGGCTATTGCATATGCCGGTGAGATCGTTGAATTCGTCAATAATGAAATGGCCAAGCAAAGAGGCTGTAATTGATTCACTTGATAAGTGGTCAGAAACCTTGAAGCGAGATTCCAACATTCTCAGCATCGGTTACTTCGGTTCCTACGCTCGGGGCGACAATGGAGTGGGAAGCGACCTTGATTTGATTGTCATAGTCAAAGACTCCAAAGCTCCTTTTGGGAAGCGAGGAACAGAATGGGATTTAGCAATGTTACCGGTTCCGGTCGATCTTCTGATCTACACTCTGCACGAGTGGAATGAACTAAACAAAGAACTGTCTTACTTCATTAAAAGATTGGGAGAAGAAGTCAAGTGGATCTTCATGAAAGATGATTCATTGAACTTGTAGAAAGGATCTTTCCTTCGATCTATCTCACCGATGTTATCGGTAGAAGTTAGAACCCCTGCTTGTTGACAAAGTGAGATAGGCCACTCAAATGGCATGCTTTAGTACCTTACCCTTTCTCTTACTCCTCCCGATATTTGTAACCCGCTCTTTCCAACCCGATTCCGATGTTCGCTCTCCCAGCTCCTTGATTTCAAGAGAAACTGGTTAGCCGTTGAGTGGTTCCCCGTTCGCCGAGAAGAGCCGCTTCCCGCTTGCTAAGACACGCTGGACGCTGAAAAGAGCATCGTGATTCTGAATCAAGTTCAGATGACGCGATGTGACGTTTTCGGAAAGCCCGCCGGAATGCTGAAACAAGTTCAGACACGATGTGACATATTCGTAATCACCTAACACTGTCATCCCGAACTTGTTTCGGGATCCGTGGTCGATGGTAGCAGGTAGGGGGTTCGTAAGAGCAAGAGAAAGAGGTTTGCCGTTGAAAGGTTCTCCGTTCGTCGAGAAGAGCCGCTTCCCGCTTGCTAAGACACACTGAACGCTGAAAAGAGCATCGTGATTCTGAATCAAGTTCAGATGACGCGATGTGAGGTTTTCGCAATCAGTAATACTGTCATCCCGAACTTGTTTCGTGATCTGCTCTCCGATCCAATCGAAGGACGGGTCCACGATCTTGAAGGACGAGGGACGGTTCTTTACGGCGACCAGCGTGTTTTTGTTCTTAAGCGCACAGCGGCTCTTTCGAAGGACTGGACTTATGTTGCATCCCCTGCCTCTATTATTCTAACAAACAACGAAGGACGAGGGACGGGTTCCCTGCCTGGACCAAAGAACTAACAATGGTTTTTCAAGATTGAAGCGAAGAGCGTGTCTTTCCCAGCGAAGAGGCCCTTGCGTCCAGGCATGTTCATTTCAGATATTTCTTCTGCCGATATCCTTGGTAGTGCGGCAACCACCTCGATTCCTTGACCGTTTCATTTGATCTAGTATAATACTAATGGGAGAGGAGGTAAGAATAGATGCCAACGATAAGCATGTTTTACGGGATAATAGTTAGAATGTATTGTTCCCCCGGTGAACACAATCCTCCTCATATACATGTCTACTATCAGGATGATAATGCGATTGTCTCAATTCCTGATGGAGAAATCCTAAGCGGTGAGATCCCCAACAGAAACTCAGGCTCGTCCAGGCATGGGTTGAGCTTCATTCTGAAGAGCTAATGGCCAACTGGAAGCTTGTAACAAATGGTGAACTTCCATTCAAAGTAGATCCTCTAAGATGATGGAGGTACTGACATGAACATTGGAGTGAAGTCCATAAAGCATTGCAGGCCATATGAATTCATTCTCGAATTTAACAATGGAGAAGAAAGGACAATAGATCTTGAAGGAATCCTTGACAAGGGCAGATTCGCGGAACTGAGAGATCCAAAGATCTTCTGCTCGGCCAGAATAGCTTTCGATACAATAGAATGGTGTAATGGGCTGGACATCTGCCCAGAATATCTTTTTGAGCATTCAAAACCCGCACCAAAGATCCCGCACTGATCTGCTAATCAAGATTTCCCGATCGTCATTCGCCAGTTGAGGTTAAAAATCGAGGGATGCAACCTTCTAAAATTGACAAACTCGCTACCCCAATAACGGTTCATCTCAAACTCCTTACTACGCCATCCCGAATTCATTTCGGAAAACCGTGGTCGGTGGTAGCAGGTAGGGGGTTTGTAAGAGCAAGAGAAACTGGTTAGCCGTTGAGCGGTTCTCCGTTCACCGAGAAGAGCCACTTCCCGCTTGCTAAGACACGCTGAACGCTGAAAAGAGCATCGTGATTCTGAATCAAGTTCAGAATGACGCGATGTGACGTTTTCGCGAAAGGCGTTTAGAAGTTGAAACAAGTTCAGATGACTGGATTGACAGCGGGTATTGGGTCTAGGGTCTAGGGTTTGGCGAACAAAAGCAGCCTGAACCGCTCAGAATTATCAGCGCTAGTGAGGACGTCATCCCGAACTTGTTTCGGGATCTGCTCTCCGATCCAATCGAAGGACGGGTCCATGATCTCGAAGGGAGGTTTCTTTAAAGCGGTCAGCGGGTTTTTGCTCTTAAGCGCACAGCGGCTCTTTCGAAGGACGGGTCCACGATCTTGAAGGACGAGGGACGGTTCTTTACGGCGACCAGCGTGTTTTTGTTCTTAAGCGCACAGCGGCTCTTTCGAAGGACGGGTCCATGCTCTTGGACGATGGACCAGGGATGGGTTTTCTAAAAATTGTGGTGTGTGCCGTTCTTGTAATCACCTAACACTGTCATCCCGGGCTTGACCCGGGATCTCGTTTTTGATCTTATCGAAGGATGATGTCCTTCGCGGGAGACGGAAGATCGTCGACAGAAACGTTGTCTTCAGCAGCGTACAGCGTTTTCTAGTCGAGCGGGCTGTTTCTCTCGCATTTGTTCTCACATAACCTCGGAACCCTTCGAAATCTTCACGACTGTTTTTTCACTTGATTGCGTCAGTCACATCTGTGTAATTCTGTTCGTGGCTCATATTCTAAAATTTTTTGTTCCCGCTTGAGAAATCAATTCTATCAAGCTCTACTTTTCTTATGTTCAAGTCCTCGTAAGTTCTGTAATAGTAGACTCTGTTGGTCAAATCCGTTACTGCCGACCAGTAAGCTATGTCTCTTGAAATTACTATTCCGAGCTCTTCATTGACTACGAGGCCTTCAGGAATATCCTGAGCGTTGAGGATATGCCATGCTAGTGTGACGGCCGATTCAGCATTAGCCGGTTTCACTTCTCCGTGAGAATAGAAGGCGGCCCTCACAAATCGGCTTGGAGATGTGTTGTCCCCAGGAAGCCCAAGCAATCCAGTTCCATTTCCCGTTGCCCTAATTTCAAAATCACCTAACTTTGAACTCTTGATGTTTGCGGGAGTCAGGTTTACGTAGTTCGAGAGATTCTGAAGATGCCAGTCGAATGTGGGATTGTTTGTAATTACTCCAAGCGGATTTTCATGAATGTTCAGCTCACCATCAACGTATTCTATTACAATGCATCCGCCATGCGCATCATAGACAATATAGTGAAGGGGCATCATAGTAGACTCCGTTATCATAATGGTAAGCCCGTACACCCGGATATCATCTAGCGCCGATTTTACTTCTTCCACCGTTGCGAAGTTTTCAAGGATCCAGCCTATCACATCATAATGAGATATGGTTGACTTGTAGAGGTCTTTTTCGAGCGGCTGATGCCCGGCACAGCCCGTAAAGTAGAATCCTCCGCACGCGAGACCGACTTGGTTTATTCCATCTGCAACCAGATCCATACCAAGGGAGTTGGCCCCAACGTAACCGTACTTCACGTTCCAGCTCAGGCCCTCCCAACCCGTCGTAAGTGCAGTCATAAAAGTGTCTCTGGGTGCAACGACAATCTTGCTTCCAAGATCGAATTCGAACTGGAGAGTCCTTGCAGCAACAATAGCACCATCTTTCGAAATCACTCTGAACCCGGTGCACCCGATCGAAGCGACAGTTAGCAAGACGAAGAAAAGAACGCACATTGGAAGTCTCTTCGTTGCAAACATTCCCTTTCTGTGTTTTGATGGCCTAATCTCTCGCTTCTCTAAAGACAGCAATATATACATTAGGGGCACTTTCTGACTTCTATATTGAAGAATGATTGGAAAAAACAAAAAAATTCAGCGCACCCCCATTGACAACCAACTGTGCTAGTTGATATAGTACAGTTCAGATAGTCAGTGAGGGGTGAATTCTATGTTAGACGAAGCGATCAAAGTTAAGAACCTCAGAAAGACCTACGGAAATTTCGAGGCTGTAAAAGGGATAAATCTCTCCCTTGTACCAGGAAAAGTCAACGCTCTCCTGGGACCTAACGGTGCCGGAAAGACCACAACTCTAAAATCAATTCTTGGCCTTGTTCATTATTCAGGAGAGATAACGATCCTTGGAGAGACAATCGATGTCGCCCGGGAGAGAATATCATTCGTCCCAGAAGACAAAAGCTTCTATGACAGCCTGACTCCGGAAAAGGCAATTAAGATGTGTTCAATGCTCATGAGCAATTTCTCCGCAGAAAAGGCCGCTAAACAGATGAAGGACTTTGATCTACCGATGAATAAGAAGATATCTGCTTTTTCTCACGGCATGAAGACATCTACTTATCTGGCAATCGCAATGGCTCAGGATGCCGATATCTTCATCTTCGACGAACCAACCTGGGGCCTCGATCCTTTGAGGAGAGACGAAGTGCTGGAGATGATAAGCTCGTTGTCAGAAAGTGGGAAGACAGTTCTCTACACCTCACACATTATTCCGGAGGTGGAGAAGATAGCCGATGTCTTTTCGATCATGTACAAAGGCGTAATTCTCTACACAGGAGAAATGAAGGGATTGGACGGAAGGTTTGCTCTTTACTCTCTTCCTTTGAGAACGGCAATCGATAAGAATGACTTCACTGCCGTTGTTAAAGAAGCAAATGTATTGAAAGTTCTCACCGATAACCCTAAAGAGATTGCGAGACTGAAGGAGATAGAGGGATCAAAAAGAGAAGAGGTTAATCTTGAATCCTTCTTCGGGACTATAGTAAGGGGGAATAAGCATGTTCTATAAAGAAATTCATGAAATGAAATTGAGAGTAATAATCATGTTCATCGTTTTGCTGGTCTCATTGGTAATAACTGTTGCTCTAAGACCTTATGCAGCACAGATGATGGAAGAAATGACCGCTCAACTCGAAGAGATGCCTGATTTTCTTAAGAGCCTTATGGGTGACGTTTCCGGTCTCACGAGACTTAATGACGACAACTACTATCTGTTGAGTCAGTGGCACGGAAAGAACTACGGGCAGTTCCTTCCCTTCGTCGTTCTGCTAATCGCCTTCCCCATATTTGCTAAGGAATTCGACAAGAAGACGATCTACTTCCTGCTTTCTAGAAAGAATAGGAACGAAGTTTTCAGGACGAAGTATCTGGCGGGGCTCGGAGCCTTACTGATAATAACCACTGTCCTGTCCTTGCTCGGTCCAATAGCGATGAATCTCGCCGGTTACAGCACGGCGTTTGGCGATACACTGAAGGTGCTGCTCCAACAGCTGGTGGGAGCCTCATTTTTCTACTCATTATTTACAATGATTTCTATAATGAGTAGAGATCAGGTTAAACCAGTTGTCGCCGGAATATTGATAGTCCTAGGATTGCCAATACTCGGCATGATTGACGCACTCTCCTGGCTGAATCCCTATCCTTTTATACTGGGATCGAGTGTGGCTCAGAAGGGAACTATCGACTGGATCTATCTAGTCTCATTGCTGGCAGCGACAGTACTGCTAACCGTAATTGATTACAAGGTCTTTGAAAAGAAAGAAGTATGAGAAACATACCGTTCCTGGCAGAATGAAGAACGGAGAATAGCAAACCAGCTACACAAACACAGGAGATGAACTCTTCGCGAGTGAAACTAACTATTGCTGTTTGCCAGGCGCTGTGAAGTCACGGAGTTGAAGGTCAATGATCCGTAGTTCTCTAAAGCCAAGATCTGAGAAAGAGGAAGCTCAAGATGCTGAAACAAGTTCAGAATGACGGAATTGATAGCCGGTCTTGGGTCTAGGGTCTGGCAAACTGAAGCACTCTGATCAGAACCAACTCATCTAGTCATCCTGAAGCGCTCCTGTTAAGGATCTGGGGGTCGAAGGGGGAAACCGAGGGTAGAGGTCAGTGGTCAGAGGTAGGAAGACCAAGAGAGTGGTCACCGTTCGCTGGGGATTGCTGTGAAGCAAGAGCATCCAGATTCCGACCAGGAGCTTTGTTGGAATGACAGAATCTAGCCTTTTCACAATAACCGTTAGTTGTCATACCAATGAGCCTGTCCTGAAATAATCTTGTTCAGGCTCCTGTTTGGAACCTCTGTTAAGGGTCATCCCGAACTTGTTTCGGGATCTGGTCCCGGACGAAGAACCAAGAACCTGGACGCGTAGCGTCGGAACGAAGAACCAAGGACGTTTTTTCAGCAGCACCCAGCGGCTCTTTCGAAGGACGGGTCCATGCTCTTGGACTAAGGACGGTTTTTTTGCTTGACGGGATATGACGATATCGTAATTACCTAACACTGTCATCCCGGACTTGATCCGGGATCTCGATGAGGAAGCTCAAGATGCTGAAACAAGTTCAGCATGACGCGATATGACGTTTTTGCGAAAGGCGTTTAGAAGTTGAAACAAGTTCAGATGACAGCGGGTATTGGGTCTAGGGTCTAGGGTTTGGCGAACAAAAGCAGCCTGAACCGCTCAGAATTATCAGCGCTAGTGAGGACGTCATCCCGAACTTGTTTCGGGATCTGCTCTCCGATCCAATCGAAGGACGGGTCCATGATCTCGAAGGGAGGTTTCTTTAAAGCGGTCAGCGGGTTTTTGCTCTTAAGCGCACAGCGGCTCTTTCGAAGGACGGGTCCATGCTCTTGGACTAAGGACGGTTTTTTTTGCTTGACGGGATATGACGATATCGTAATTACCTAACACTGTCATCCCGAACTTGATCCGGGATCTGGTTTTCGATCTAGTCCAAGGGCGTGTACATGATCAACGAAGGACGGCTCTTTAAAGCATCTATCTGCTCTTCTTTGTCTGTGAAGGGAGCCGGTCAACACCGAACTGGCGGTAAACATCGATCTTGACCATTAAAAGAGAACGTACTGTAGCTAATTGTTAAGGAGGAAGAAAAATGTTTAGAAGGATTCTAGTTAGTACGGTTTTAATTGCATCGGTTCTATCTTTCGCTTCGATTGATGTAGCGGAACAGTACTTCAACAGTTTCTTCAACGGGAAATATCCCGAAGCTTATGAGTTGCAGAATGCCGAGATGAAGAAGGCGCAACCGCTTTCCGCCATGAGAAATCTCAGAGGGCAATTGCGGATGCAGGTTGGTGACTTCCTCCGGGTCCTAGACATAAACGAAGTACCTCAAGGCGATCTTGTGTCATACTTATTTGCCTGCGAATTCAAGGCGGGAATATTCGATGTGATAATTACTCTGGACGCCGAAGAAAAGGTGGCAGGATTCTTCATTAGGCCATCTTCTTACGTGGAGCCCGAAACGGAGACAGTAATGATTGAAACCGGAAATGAAGTAGTCGACACCTATATAAATGGATTCTTCTCTGGAAAATTCGAAGAGATCTTCGAGCTTCAGACCGAGCAGGTTAAGGCAAGTCTAAGCCCTGAGGCTTTAAAAGGGGCATATGCGAATATTGTCAGCATGGCCGGTGAGTTCGAAGAAGTCCTGAATCTGGAATCATCAAAGAGTGACGGAATGATCTCCTTTGTTCTGGCATGCAGGTTTGCAAATGGAATCTTTGACATTACAGTCACTCTCGATAAGGACGAAAAGGTGGCGGGGTTCTATTTCCGTCAATCAGCATATTCTGAAAGGGAGTTACCCGATTATGCCGACCCTTCAGCCTACACGGAACAAGATATCACCGTAGGCAAGGAACCATACTATCTTCCTGCAAAACTTATGGTCCCTAATGGTCTGGAATCATACCCGTTGGTGATCATATTGCAGGGATCGGGAACACTCGACATCGATGGAACTTTGGGCCCGAACAAGCCTTACAGAGACATCGCAGTGGGACTTGCATCGAAGGGAATTGCGACGCTTAGATATCCGAAGAAGTACCTGGTCTACCCGGATAAAATGGATGAAATCGGAACCACTGCCGAAGCGGAATACGTGGACGACGCTCTGGTCGTCATCGAACAGATGAAGTCAATTCCCCAGTTCAGCGGGATTTACCTCGTCGGACATTCTATGGGTGGAATGGTCGCTCCATGGATTGCTGAAGAGGCTGGAGTCGATGGTGTCGTAGTTCTTGCCGGTTCTCCAGTCAAACTCGCTCAAATAAGTTTGGATCAGAATCTCGATCTAGCCGGCGATCAAATGACGGAAGAACAGAAAGCTCAGACAATCGAGTTCTTCACTCAGTTACTGAATGGAGAAATCCCTGAAGAAACGGAGCTATCCCCAGGGCTTACAGCAGCATACTACTACAGCCTCGACAGATATTTCTGTATGCCTGTACTGGAGAAAACTGAGCTACCTGTATTGATTGCAAATGCCGAACTGGATTTTCAGAGCCCCAAACACTACTTCGACATCTTTGTCGAGGAACTTGGAGACAGGCCCAATGTCACACTCGAATTGCTTGAAGGCTTGAATCATCTCTTCATGGAAACAAACGGAAAGATAAAGAGCGTTGAAGAATATAACAGGCCAGGTTATGTCTCCGCTGAATTGATTGACCTGATTGTCGAATGGATTAAGGAGTTGGAGTGACTTTTCAGAAAACGTGGTCGGTAACAGCAGGTAGGGGGTTCGTAAGAGCAAGAGAAAGAGGTTTGCCGTTGAAAGGTTCTCCGTTCACCGAGAAGCGTCACTAACATGGCTGAGGCAATACAGAAGGTGATAATGTGTGGTTTGACATCGACATAAGGTCCCCGTTACCAATATATGATCAAATCAAGAGGGGGGTGAGGGAAGAGATCCTTAAGGAGAGACTTAAGGAAGGGGATACTCTTCCCTCAATCCGTGAAATGGCCTCCCAAATAAGGGTGAATCCCAACACTGTCGCCAGGGCCTACAGGGAACTAGAAATGGAAGGCATAATCATGGCGAGACAGGGATTGGGGTATATAGTAGTCAGTAACAGAGATCAGGTCAGAGACTCTGTCTTTGAAAATCTCTCTGCTGAACTAAGGGAGCCCCTACTACGCATGAAGAAATCGGGAATCTCTCTGGAGAGGCTCCTGGAGGTGATTGAGAAGATATGGAAAGAGATCAATTGACTCTAAGAATCAGAAATCTCCAAAAAACTTACAGTGGAAATGTGAAGGCTGTCCGCGGAATAGATGTAGATGTTGAAAACCAGCGAATATATGCCCTGCTAGGTCCAAACGGAGCGGGAAAGACCACCGTTTTGAAATCTATACTCGGCCTGGTAAAGTATTCCGGCTCAGTTGAGGTTTTTGGCAGACCAATAGAGGAAGTCAGAGAGCGAATCTCGTTCGTTCCGGAGGAGAAGAATCTTTACGAGAACCTCGATATAGAATCAACACTTAGACTGAGCAGCAGAATCTCTCCGAGATTCAACGAAAAACAGGCTCGAGAACTGATTGAGAACTACAAGCTGCCCTACAGGAAGAAGATCAGAACGTTTTCAAATGGTATGAGGACGGCTCTTTATCTCGCTGTTGCTCTATCGACAGATGCGGATCTATACATCCTCGACGAGCCGACATGGGGCCTCGATCCAATAATGAGAGACGATACGCTTGAACTGATAAGGGAGAAAGTGATCCTCGGAAAGACAGTTATCTACACATCCCATGTCATTCCAGAGGTCGAAAAGATAGCCGATGAGTTCTCGATCATGGTTAGTGGAAAGATAAAGTACACTGGTAATCTTGATGGGATCAAAGAGAAGTACAGAATAATTAAAATGCCGCTGAAGGACAAAACAAAACCGAGTTCCGAAAGATGTCTCGCTGTGGCAAAAGAGATAAACAGGCTATCTATGATAGTTGAATACTCGGAAGCAACCGAAGAATACTACAAGAACGATGAAGCTGCCATTTCAATCCCTGATCTGGAAGAGTTTTTTCAGATCCTCGTAAGGAGCGAAAATGGCAATGCCCTGTGAGGACAGGAGGTTTGGAAAGTGATTGAGATAAGAGATTTGACAAAGATTTACAGCGGAAGCGTCAAGGCTGTTGACAGCATTTCATTGACGGTTAACAAAGGGGAGATTTTTGGCTTCCTGGGGCCCAACGGCGCCGGAAAGACTACGACAATCAAGATGATCGTCGGGTTGTTGCAGCCAACATCAGGAAGTATTTCAGTAGACGATATAGATGTGGTCGCTCACCCTGTTGAAGCAAAATCCAAGATAGGCTATGTTGCAGATGAACCACTTGTAATGGACAAGATTACGGGTGTTCAGTATCTGAACCTTATCTCAGATGTGTTTCAAGTCCCACCAAAGACCCGTGCCGAGAGGGCGTCTAAGCTTCTGCAGAATTTCAAGCTCTCAGATGCAATCAAAGATCCAGTATCCACCTACTCCCATGGGATGAAACAGAAACTTTCGCTAATTGCCGCATTGATCCATAATCCCGATCTCTGGATACTGGACGAACCGATAGTCGGCCTCGATCCGGAATCGGCATTCATTCTAAAACAAATGATGAGAAACCACGTGAAGGCAGGAAATACGGTATTCTTCTCCACTCATGTCATGGAAGTGGCAGAAAGAATTTGCGACAGGATAGGGATAATAAACAAAGGAAAGCTTGAGTTTGTAGGCACCGTTGAAGAGCTTAGGAAGCTCCGAGGCCAGGGGAGCCTTGAAGAACTCTTCCTGGAGGTGACGGGTAGTGAGACCGAAAATGGTGATTTCGCTTACCTCGACGCTGATTAACGCTCACTACAACATACCCAGATCTCTCTATCATTTCAAGAAAAGAGAAAGACTCTGGGAACCGGCATTAATAATAGGCGTGGTACTCTTGATGGTCTTTTCTCTTGGGCCTCTTTACATGAGTCTGCTGAACACTATGTACGATCAGTATGAAGCTGCTGGAATGAGGCAGCTCTTTCTGGCAGGACCGTTTCTCATAGCGAATCTATTCGGGCTGATCATGGGAGTCTTCCTTATGATAAGCACTTTTTTCTTCGGGGATGACATGAGCGTCCTGATACCCCTGCCCTTAAAGTCAACCGAGGTACTGATGTCGAAGTTCCTGGTTGTGCTTGTGGATCTCATGGTAATTTCGATCGCGGTCATTCTTCCTGCCTACATTCTCTACGGGATCAGATCTGGAGCCGGTATTTCATACTGGATATTCATGGCGATAATCTTTCTACTCAGTCAGGTATTGCCCATAATGCTCTCGGCGATAATCGTTCTGCCGCTTTCGAGACTCTTCCGCTTCAAGAGATACAGAGACAGCATCGTCTATCTGATAAGCGCGCTCGTAGTTTTAGGCTTCCTTGTTTTCGTTTCCCTTACCAGCAGGGTTGACCCGAACATGAGCGCAGAGGAGTTCGCGAGAATATTCTCGAGCGAAGATGCAATACTAAACAAGACGGCCGGGGCATATCCGCCGACTATACTCGTTACGAAGGCCCTGAGCAAACCCTTCTTAGAGGGTTTACTGTGGTTGCTTGCCTTCATTGGCCTGCACGCTGCCGCTCTCGGAATCTTTCTCTTCTTTGGTCACAAATTTTACTACTCGGTCTATTCGAGCCTCCAAGAGAATTTTGCCAAACGGTCGAAACTTGAAGAAGGGGAGATAGCCTGGCTGATGGGCTTACAACAGACAAAGTTCTCTGCTCTCTATAAAAGAGAATGGTGGTACTTCCTGAAGGTCCCTGCATTCGCCTTCAACGGATTCGGAAATGTACTGGTGTTCCCAATTCTGCTGGTCATAGCGGCTGTTGCCGGACAAACCGATCAGTTAGGTCAGATGCTGGACCAGTTTCAGCAGTACAAGCCAGTCTTTGTCCCAGTCGGCGCACTGGTCGCAGCCGTTGCGGGAGGAATAAATGGACTTGCCTCCTCTATGTTTAGCAGAGAAGGAGATTTGATCAGGGAACTGAAGGTTCTTCCCGTTGACGTAAATGAAATCGTGAAAGTCAAATTTCTTCATATCGAGACGCTTAGTTTGATAGGCCCGGCATTCGGCGCAGTCGCTCTTAGTCTGATCCTTGGTCTGTCTTTCATAGAGGCGTTAGTTGTATTTGTTGTCGGAGGATTGACTCTCACATTCTTGAACATTCTACAAATGATAATCGACTCGATAAAGCCGATCCTTGAATGGGAGAACCCTCAGAGAGCCATGAAGCAGAACGTTAACGTCGCGCTTTCGATTCCGGTCGTCTTTGGTTACGTGGGCGGTCTTGGATATCTCGCGTTCTTACTTAAGGACAACATATCCGGGACAATTATGACTATCATATTGACCGCGATCGCTTTAGTTGGTATTGTATTCACGTGGCCTATACTTATCAAGAAAGCGAACAGACTCTTTGCTAGAGATTTGTGAAAGACCGTGGTTGACGCAAGGCGCCGAAAAGCATCGGCGGACGCAAGGCTGGGAAGAACATCCCAGGTCGCAATGCTGGCAAAGATCGCACCAGGACGCAGTGCCCGCTTCGCGGGGAAAGAGCCAATTTTCGCTTTTGAGATAACTCGTGCGTTGAGAAGAGCAGTTCCAAGTTGTGAGTTGTAAGACCGTGGTAGATGGTCGGAGGTCGGGGGTTGGTCAGGAGCAAATAATTAGTTCAGCGTTCCAAATTGTGAGTTGTGAGAAGAATGGAGATTAAAGGAATCTGATCAGAACCAACTTACTTTGTCATCCTGAAGCGCTCCTGTTCAGGATCTAGGCTTTCGATGAACCGTGGTCGGTGGTAGCAGGTCGGGGGTTCGTAAGGGTAAAGGATCAGTTCCAAGATGCAAGTTCCAAGTTGCAAGAACAAAAGCCAAAAAAACGATTGTAATCTTTGGAATACAAGGTTTGGTGGGACCACAATCTGGGATAGGGATGCTGAAACAAGTTCAGATGACATGATGTGACGTTTTCGCAATCAAGTAACACTGTCATCCCGGACTTGATCCGGGATCTGGGCTTATGACAAACCATGGTCGGTGGTAGCGGGTAGCGAGTTCGTAAGAGCAAGAGAAACTGGTTGACCGTTGAGCGGTTCTCCGTTCTCAGAAAAGAACGATTGCAAGATGCAAGTTGCAAGAAGAAGAAAGAAGACCTTTTTCTAATGGCAATGAAGTAAGCTCGTTACTGACATTCAACAAGAGAGCATCGAGATTCTGAATCAAGTTCAGAATGACGCTATGTGACGTTTTCGGAAAGCCCGTCGGGATGCTGAAACAAGTTCAGAATGACGGAATTGATAGCGGGTCTCGGGTCTTGGGTCTAGGGTCTGGCAAACTGAAGCGGCTCTGAACCATTACCGATTATCAATGCCAATGAACAATCATCAAGGACTCCATACTGGATCTGCTCTCCGATCCAATCGAAGGACGGGTCCACGATCCTGGACGAAGGACGAGGGACGGTTCTTTTAGCATGATTGTAAGTGCCGTTTTCGCAATTACCTAACACTGTCATCCCAAACTTGTTTCGGGATCTAGACTTAAATACTCGAACTTAAATTAGACGAACTGTGCAACTGTTCTATTAAACGGAGGTTGAAGCATGGCGAAATACCATCAGAAAACAATCGAAGAAGTCATAAAGGAACTAGGCTCAAGCTCAAACGAGGGTCTCTCCGGGGCAAAGGCGAAGGAGAGAATCGACCAGTATGGCTTGAACGAGCTTACAGAGAAGAACAGGCGCAGCGCTTGGAAGATTCTTCTTTCACAGCTGAAGTCTGTGATGGTAATAATCCTGATTGTTGCTTCGGTGATCACGGCTTTCGTCGGTGAATTAAGGGATACGATAGTAATTCTAGCAATTGTAGCCCTTAACACCATCCTGGGGTTCACTCAAGAATACAGAGCCGAAAAAGCAATGGCCGCATTGAAGAAGATGTCCGTGCCCAGAGTGAAGGTAAGACGGGATGGGCAGATTGTGGAAGTAAACTCAACGGAGATCGTACCAGGAGATGTAGTTATACTAGAGGCCGGAAATATCGTGCCGGCAGATATGAGACTCGTCGAGTCAACCAATCTGAAGATTCAGGAGTCAGCCCTCACCGGCGAATCCGAGGCTGTGGAAAAGACCACGAAACCCATTGAAGAAGAGAACCCCTCTCTCGGCGACCGCAAAAACATGGCGTATTCCGGAACGGTTGTCACATACGGCCGCGGAGTCGGAATAGTGACTGCCACAGGAATGGAAACCGAACTTGGGAAGATCGCGACAATGCTTCAAGATACTGCCGAAACTCAGACCCCCTTGCAGAAGAATATCGACCAGCTAGGCAAGATTCTTGCCTTGATCGCGCTTGGAATAGTAGCCGTGATCTTCGTGATGGGCTTGTTGAGGGGTGAAGATCTCGAGCTTATGTTCATGACTGCTGTCTCCTTCGCAGTGGCCGCAGTTCCAGAAGGTCTTCCCACGGTTGTCACTATTGCGTTGGCTTTAGGCGCCCAACGGATGTTGAAGAAGAACGCTCTCGTACGGAAACTGATGGCCGTCGAGACGCTTGGTTCCGTTACCGTAATCTGTTCCGACAAAACGGGAACGATTACCGAAAACAGAATGAAAGTGACAGTCGTAGAGATGGCCGGACGCACACTGGACTTTGGAAAAGAAAATGAACCGGATCCCGAGGCACTTCCCGAAGATGACAATAAATCATTTGAAATAATGCTTACGGCGGCCGCGCTATGCAACGATGCCGAGATCAAACCTCCCGTCCACAAAAAGCAGCAGGTAGATGTGATCGGAGATCCCACAGAGGGAGCGCTAGTATATGCGGCTTACAGAGTCGGCATCGAGAAAAGCGACCTCGAACAGGCTATGCCCAGGATCCTGGAGATCCCTTTCGATTCGGAACGAAAGAGGATGACAACTATCCACGAGATCAGGGAGAATCCAAAGGGCAAGATTCCTGCAGACGTTCCAGAACACCTTCGAGAAAACGCAGTCGACAAATATGTTGCATTTACCAAGGGAGCCGTCGATTCTCTCGTTGAAGTCTGTGACAGAGTACTTGAAGGTGACGAGATACATGAGATAGGCGATGATTGGAGAAAAAGAATCATAGAGACAAACAACAACCTCGCGGCGAATGGAATGAGGGTTCTTGGAGTAGCCTTCAGGCCCGTAAACTCCTCTGAAGTCGAAGACAAAAAGGTCGAAGAGAGAAATCTCATTTTCACCGGTATATTTGGAATGATGGATCCCGCAAGAGAAGGCGTCAAAGAATCGATAATGACCGCCCGTGAAGCAGGTATAAGGCCGATTATGATTACGGGTGACCATCCCCTGACAGCCGGTTATATAGCAGAGAGCCTCACCATAGTTGACGACAAGTCGAACGTCAAGATGGGTCGAGAAATCGAAAACCTTACGGAGGAGGAACTCGACAGAGTTACCTCAGAGACCTCGGTATATGCCAGAGTCGCACCGGAACACAAGCTGAAGATCGTCGACTCTCTTCAGAGACAGGGAAATGTCGTCGCCATGACGGGTGATGGCGTTAATGACGCCCCCGCTCTCAAACAGGCCGACATAGGGATCGCTATGGGCATAACAGGGACTGACGTAACAAAGGAAGTCGCTGATATGGTTCTCATCGACGATAACTTCACCACGATCGTCTCGGCCATTTGTGAAGGAAGGACAATCTTCGACAACATACACAAGTTCATAAGGTACATCCTGGCGTCGAACTTCGGAGAGATATGGATAATGCTTCTCGGACCATTCTTTGGTATCTCGCTCCCCCTGGCGCCCCTTCAGATACTCTGGCTCAACCTGGTCACGGACGGAGTCCCCGCATTGGCGCTCGCAGTTGAACCACCGGAAAAGGATATAATGAAGCGTCCACCCAACCCGACGAAGGAACACGTCCTGGCAAATGGAAGATGGAATGTAATCCTTATCGGGCTACTACTCTCCGCCTTCTCTCTTGGCGTTGGGTTGGTTTACTGGATGAACGATACCAACGGGCCGTGGAGAACGATGCTTTTTTCAACACTGGTTTTCTCTCAACTCTTCTTTGCACTGTCTGTGAGATCAAGAACGAAATCGATCTTCAACGCACCGTTCAAAGAGAATCCTTCTCTAATGTACGCAATACTGGCGAGCTTCGGGCTTCAGCTGGCCGTTATATATGTACCCTTTATGCAGGGGCTCTTCTCCACACAGGCTCTGAGAATATGGGATCTGCTGCTTTCGTTAGCCCTCGGTAGCGCGATCCTCTGGATATACGAAATCAAGAAGCTGGTTACAAGAAAAAGGCAATAGACAGTGGTTGTCCGTAGAAGGTTCGCCGTTATCCGAAATAGATCAGTTGCAAGTGCCAAGATGCAAGTTGTGAGTTGCATGTGCAAATAAATTCGATCGAAACGGATGTAGGGGCGTGCGGCGGCACGCCCGCTATTGAGGATCAGTCTTCCCAAGGATAGCGATCGTCCTCTTCAGTAGTTTAACGAACCGAATTCTGGCCAGAAGCGTGCCAGAATGATGCAAAGGACTGTAATCCCTAACTCGTTTCGGGATCTGCACTTCTGAAGAAGTGGTCGGGGATAGCGCTAGGGGGTCGGAAAGAACGGAATAAGACGCAAGGCTGGGCAAGAACAGCCCAGGTCGCAATGCTGCCTTCGGCAGGAGGCGATTTTGAAGCCAGTTCCGCTTCGCGGGAGAAGAGCCGCTGCAAGCTTAAAAGCGGAGAACCCGCTGACCGCTACAAAGAGCCGTCCTTCGAAAGAGACGCTGCACGATTAAGTACAGAAATCCACTGATTGCTGAGCTTGACAATCGGTCATGCTTAGCAAAACCCATCCTTGGACAGGATAGAAAACCAGATCCCGTATAAGCTCCTTGATTACGTATTCATTAGTATTGATAATTGCCAATGGTTTAGGGCCCTTTCGTTTGCCAGACCCTAGACCCCAGACTCTAGACCCGCTATCAATACCATCATTAACTCTTTTCAACATCTATTCCCTTCGATGGGATCAACCGAAAAGGTGTTTTCTGTCA